>DRLF01000061.1 GCA_011051425.1 Thiolapillus brandeum
AAATGAACCTGACCGACACGGGCAAGGTTTATTATCAGGATTGCGTCAGGATACTGGATGAAATCCTGGAGACAGAGCTGGCAGCAGGCCAGGCTCATGGTACCCTGAAAGGGAAACTGAAGGTTGCGCTGCCATCCTCCTTCGGACTGATGCATATCGGCCCGGCCATCAACGAATTTTTACAGGCGCATCCACAAATCAGGTTTGAGCTGGACTTCAATGACCGGGAGGTGGATCTGATGCAGGAAGGTTTTGATCTGGCCATCCGCATAGCCAATTTGCCGGACTCAAGCCTGATCGCCCGCCGAATAGCGCCCATTGAAAGCCTGCTTTGCGCCAGTCCGGCATACCTCGAGCGTATGGGAACACCACAATCTCCGGAAGAACTGATTCATCATCAATGTATGGTGTATTCACTCCTACGGAATTTCGAATCCTGGCGCCTGATCAATCCGGAGGGGCAGAAAATCAGGGTAAAACTGCAGCCGTACCTGATCGCTTCCTCAGGTGAATACCTGTTAGAGGCGACAGTCGAGGGCCACGGTATTGCATTGCTACCTACATTCATCGCACATCGGGAAATAGAAAGAGGCTCCCTGGTCACTCTGTTCAGCGAGTACCGCTCACCCCGGCTGAATGCCTATACCATTTACCCTCAAACCCGGTACCTTTCACAACGGGTCCGGGCTTTCGTTGATTTCCTGGTTGAAAGATTTCAAGGGACACCTTACTGGGACAACTACTGATACAGGTAACGCCGGCCTGAACCGGGATGATTGCAACAATCCGGGACACCTTACTCACCACGCAGCGAGAGCAGACAGAAGCATCATTTCAAGGCCTTGCGTGACAGCACATCAAAAACCGCCCGCGCCAGGGAGATCAAGAAGTTCACCATGTCCCTGTGGCACTATGTCAGCAAGACGTGGGCACCCAAAGGCTGACAGCGGTGGCTATCCTGGGCAATACCTAGCCGCCTGAGCCTATCAAGGGTGTCGCCAAGACGATCAAGGAACACTTGTGGGGGCATCTTGAATGCGGTTGTCCTGAAAGTCAGTAACGGTCCAGCAGAAGGACTGAATAGTCGGATCAAAACGATCAAAGTACGCAGAAGAGGCTCCCGCAACAAAGAGCGGTTTGCCAATACCATTTACTTCCATCTTGGCGGCCTGGATCTTTGCCCTGAAGAGATTACTAGATGACGGCTGCAAACCCGATCAGGGGAAGATCCCGGATTCTATTTGCCAATGTAATAGTGAGTTCCTCAGGCAACCCTTGAGGATCTATCGCATCGCATCTGCCATCCGTCCCACGGTCATCAACGCCCTGTCGAGTACATCATTCCACGGCTGCGCGCAGTTGAGGCGGATACAGTTGCGGTATTTGCCAGAGGCGGAAAAAATCGTACCCGGTGCGATGCTGATGCGTTGTTCCAGCGCCTGTTGACACAGGCTCAGGGCATCGACGGCCTTCGGCAGTTCCACCCAGATCACAAAGCCGCCCCGGGGTTGGGTGACACGTGTGCCTTCGGGGAAGTACTTGCTCACGGCGCGGGTCATGAGGGTTACCTGACGGGCATAGGCGCTGCGAACCTGACGCAGATGGCGGTCATAGCCTCCGTGGTGCAGGAAATCGGCCACGGCCAGTTGCGACAGGGTCGGCGCGGCCAGACTGGTGACATATTTCAGGTATTCGATCTGTTCCTGCCAGCGGCCAGGCAGCATCCAGCCAACACGCAGCCCGGGTGACAGCGTCTTGGAAAACGAAGCGCAGTAGATGACCCCGCCCGTCTCATCATAGGCGCGTAGCGCCTGGGGACGTTCACCCTCGAATCCCAGATCGCCATAGATGTCGTCTTCGATGAGTGGAATCTCATGGCTTGCCAATAACGCTACCAGCGCCTGTTTCTTGTCCGGCGGCATAATACTGCCCAGTGGGTTGCTGAAATTGGCGGTCAGCACGCAGGCCTTGACCGGCCACTTGTCCAGCGCCAGTTCCAGCGCCTCGACACTGATACCGGTGGCCGGATCGGTGGGAATCTCCAGCGCCCGCATGCCCAGTGACTCGATCGCCTGCAGCAGACCATAGAAACTGGGAGATTCGATGGCCACCACATCGCCTTTTTTGGCCACCGCCCGCAGTGCCAGAATCAACGCTTCCTGACAACCACTGGTGATGACGATGTCATCCGGACTCACGCGACAACCGGCCTCCAGCATGCGGCGTGCGATCTGTCGGCGCAGCTCGGGGCTGCCCGGCGGAAACTGATAGGTAGCCAACCGGTCTCCGCCGGCACGGGCGGCGGCACTCAGGGCACGTTGAATGGGGCGGGCCGGCAGAAATTCCGGCGACGGTACCGCGGCCCCCAGTTGTACGCAATCCGGCTCATTGGCCGTCTGCACCAAACGCAACACCAGTTCCTGACCAGTGACCGGTACCGGCCTGACGGTGGGACGGGAAATACCGGGTGGTTCGGGCTGTGGCCAGAACGGCACGCGCACGTAGTAGCCGGAACGCGGGCGCGCCTCGATGAGGCCATCATCTTCCAGCAAGCGTTGCGCCTGAACAATGGTGGAGATACTCACTTCAAACTGGCGTGCCAGTCGGCGCACACCGGGCAGGCGGTCACCCGGCCGATAGAGGCCTTCGTCGATCTGCCCGGCAAGCTGCTTTGCTACACGTTCATACAGTTTGTTTGCCATGGATAACCACGCCTCAACAAGTACAGTTACTTTTATGAATAGCAGTACAGTTTTATACAATAACAATCTGTATCGCTTCTTTTTTATTCTAACTGAATCTGTACTTGATTGTTAACACACTTTAATCTGTACAGAATACAAAAACCAACTTCAGGCAGTGAACACAACCATGAACAAACCGCTTCCACTCTTTCAGGTCGATGCCTTCACCGAGCATCCCTTTTCCGGCAATCCCGCCGCCGTCTGCCTGCTGGACCGCGAACGAAACACCGATTGGCTGCAGGCCGTGGCGGCAGAGATGAATCTCAGCGAGACCGCTTTTCTCCTAGAACAAGCCGATGGTTTCGGGCTGCGCTGGTTCACACCGACCACGGAGGTGGATCTGTGCGGCCACGCTACACTGGCGGCGGCGCACGTACTTTGGGAGCACGGTCTGCTGACGCCCGAGACAACAGCCCGCTTTCACACCCGCAGTGGACTGTTGCGCGCCACGCGCAGCAACGGGATGATCGAGCTGGATTTTCCGGCCACACCGGCGGAGCCGGCCGCGGAGCCCCCCGGACTACTTGCCGCCCTGGGTCTCGACAAGGGCGACATCTACCGCAGTCGCTTCGACTATCTGGTGGTTGTCGACCATGAAGCCGTGGTACGCACCTTGAGGCCTGACTTTCCCGCTCTGGGCCTGGTTGAGGCCCGTGGCATTATGGTCACGGCCCGATCCGATGACCCGGCCTATGATTTCATCTCCCGCTTCTTCGCCCCCGCAGCAGGCGTCAATGAAGACCCGGTCACCGGTTCCGCCCATTGCACCCTGGCGCCCTGGTGGGCGCTGCAGCTGAGCAAACCATCCATGACCGCCTTTCAGGCATCTAAACGAGGTGGCGTCATCAAGCTCAGTCTGCAGGATGACCGGGTGTACCTCAGTGGACGGGCTGTCACTATTTTTACCGGAGAACTTCATGCCTGACTCGACCCGTTTCTGGATCAACGGCCAGTTACGGCCGGAACGCGAAGCCGTGATACCGGTGACAGATCACGGGCTGCTCTATGGGGATGGCGTTTTCGAAGGCATTCGTTTTTATCATCGACACCCCTTTCGGCTGGCTGCCCATTTACAACGCCTGGCCAATTCCTGCCAGGCCATCCGGCTGGGTTTGCCCTACACCCAAGCGCAGCTGACCGAAGCCGTGAATGAGATTATCGCGGCCTTCCCGGAGGAGAACGGATACCTGCGTCTCATGGTGACCCGTGGACCGGGCCCCATGGGACTGAACCCGGCGGGATGCACGCAACCCAATGTCATTCTTATTGCCACCCGGTTGGAAATGGTTCACCCGGAACTGCGCAATGAGGGTATCCGCGTGATTGTCGCCAGCACCCGGCGGCTGCCGGCTGACGGGCTTGATCCCAGAATCAAGAGTCTCAATTACCTCAACCACATCCTCGCCCGCATGGAAGCGACCCAGGCCGGTGTTGAAGAAGCCATATTGTTGAACAGCCAGGGCCGGGTTGCGGAAGGCAGCGCAGAAAACATCTATATCGTCCAGGACGGCCATCTCGCCACGCCACGACTGGCGGATGGCGCCCTGGCTGGCATCACCCGTGGCGTCATCCTGGAACTGGCTGGGGAGCTGGGCATCCATACCCGGGAAGTACCGCTCACACCTTACGATCTATACACCGCGGATGAATGTTTCCTGAGCGGCACCGGTGCAGAACTCATCCCGGTACGAGAAGTGGATGGCCGCGCCCTGCGTAACCGCCCGGGACCGGTATTTTCCGCCCTGGCCGACGCCTTTCAGGAACAAGTGGAGAAGGAATGCAAACCCAAGGAGTCCGTATCATGACCCGTACAGTGAACCAGGCGCGAAAATCGCAATTTGTCATTCAGAATCACTACAACCAATGGATGAACCAGAAACTCTATGCCGTGTGCAAAGAAGTCCCTGACAAGACGCGCAAAAAGGATATGGGGGCTTTTTTTCATTCCATCCACGGCACACTCAACCATCTGCTACTGGGCGACCGGCTCTGGATGGGACGCTTCACCGACACGGCATTCCTGGTTGAATCGCTGGATCAGGAACTGCATAGCGACTTCGAGGCACTATGGAAAGCGAGAACTGAAACGGATACTGTCATCGATTCATGGATCGACGCGTTGAGCGAAAGCGACCTTGACCGGATCATTACTTTTCAAGCGGTTGTCACACAACAGACTCATCGCTTCCGGCTGGCCGATGCACTCACGCATTTCTTCCACCACCAGACACATCACCGCGGCCAAATCACCACGCTGCTATCTCAACTCGGTTGTTACTTCGGCGTCACCGACATGATGTGGATGCCGGGTATCGAGATCGTCAACCTGCCGGAAAAATAGCAGCAAATCACAAACCGGAAACTGACCACCTGAAACATGAACATCTACGAATCAATCATGCTGTTTTTTATCCTGGCCACCCTGGCCGCTTTACCAAGCACTAGCGTGGCGCTGGTCGTTACACGATCTGCAACTCTAGGCGTAGCAGACGGCATTGCTGTCACATCCGGCATTGTTGTCGGTGATCTGGTATTTGTTTTGCTGGCGCTCCTTGGCCTGTCCGTTATTGCTAAAACCCTAGGAAATCTATTCCTGACAATCAAATACCTGGGCGGCGCCTATTTGATATGGATAGGGATCACCCTGTGGCTGAGCCCAAACAAGACAAGCATGGCTGTCAAACAACGCCCCCTGCGCAGCCTTATGGGAAGCTTCCTGGCGGGACTGTTTCTGACAATGGGCGACGTAAAAGCCATCATCTTTTATATCAGCC
>DRLF01000062.1 GCA_011051425.1 Thiolapillus brandeum
GCAGATCATCCACTACGGCAAGCGCGCCATGTTCGCGCAGGCGTTCGGCACTGTGAACCCCAAAGCTGACGCCGATGGCGTCACTGCCGGCATTGGCAGCCATCTGCATGTCGTATTCCGTATCACCGATCATCAATGCCTGCCCGCTGTCCATCCCCAGCCTGTCGAGTACATCCAGCAGAATCTGCGGATGGGGTTTGGAAAAGGCCTCATCCGCACAGCGGGTCACATGAAAATACTCACCCAACCCGGTGTGTGCCAGTTCCATATCCAGCCCACGGCGGCTCTTGCCTGTCGCCACAGCAAGAAAATAATCTCTGGCCGCCAGTTCCCGCAACAGTTCCCGGGCGCCGGGGAACAGAGGCGAAGGCTCTCTGTCCTCCTGCAGAAAATGCCTGCGATACTGTTGCGCCAGGGCATCCACCAGCGGTTCATCAGCTTCAGGAAACAAGCTGGCGACCGCCTGATGCAGCCCCAGACCGATGACATCCCGGGCGCGCTGAGCATCCGGTTCGGTCACACCCAGATCCCGGGCCGCCATCTGTAAACAGTACACAATGGTGGCTTCCGAATCCATGAGGGTACCGTCCCAGTCGAATACGATCAGTTCATACATGAAGTTTGTCCAATAATTCCTGCAGTTCCGGCGGAAGAGGTGCCTCGAAAGCATAGCCCTGTTCACGGTCTGGCCAGGGGAAGCGTAAACTGGCGGCATGGAGAAACAGACGTTTCAGGCCCAGATGGCGGAATTCACGGTTGGCCTGCTCATCGCCATACTTTTCGTCGCCGAGAATGGGGGTTCCCAGATACTGGGCATGTACCCGGATCTGGTGGGTACGCCCTGTCTTGAGTTCCGCCTCCACCAGGGTGGCCCGGGAAAAACGCTGTACCACCCGGAATTCTGTGTGCGCATGCTTGCCGCCAGCATCCACGCGTACCACCCGCTCACCGCTCTTGAGATTGTTCTTCTTCAGGGGAACCTTTACCTGTTGCCTGTCCTTGTTCCAGCGACCTGCAAGCAGGGCCAGATAGCGTTTGCGTACCCGCCCCTCCCGCTGCAGTTGCTGCAGTGTGCGCAGCGCGCTGCGCCTCTTTGCCAGCATCAGGCAACCTGAAGTATCCCGGTCCAGACGATGGGCCAGTTCCAGTGCCTTTTCCTGAGGCCGGCTGGCGCGCAACAATTCGATCACACCGAAAGAAATACCACTGCCTCCGTGCACAGCCAGCCCTGATTCCTTATTTAGAATCAACAATAAATTATCTTCATATATTATTGGTTTTTCTATTTTATCTATTTGCCACCGTGGCGGCTTTCCCATCTCAGAAGCCTCTGGCAGACGCACGGGTGGTATGCGTACCACGTCACCCGCCACCAGCTTTCGACCAGCCTTGGCCCTGCCTTTATTGACCCGAACCTCACCTTTGCGCAACAGCCTGTATATCAGGGTTCTGGGGACACCTTTCAACTCCCGCAGAAGAAAGTTGTCGATGCGTTGCCCATCGCCCCGTTCATCGACGGTAACATGGCGCACTTTCACGGGTTTCTGGCTCATGACATGGATAAAAACGGCACAGGGGAAGCGCGATTATACGCGCTTGGTGCTCCCCTCATCCAAAACCTTGGGTCACGCGGCTTACCCTGCAAACACCAGACAGAGTAATACGCTATGTTTTCAACGAGTTGATGCAGCTATCTGCCAGTAATGTTCAGAACTGTGCACATTTCCCGTGAAATCAAGCCATATAGTTTGAACTATGTTGCTGATTTTTGGTATATTTCACCCACCGAAGACAACGCTGTTGTCTTCCTGCAACAGGATTTTCCGGCAATCCGTGTAAACGGAGTGTCATAAGGGCGCCAACAGTCCCGCCGCAACTCAGGCTAGATACTGCGGCAGAACTGAAAAACACCGCCCTTAACTGGAAACCCCATGACCGGGTTTCACGCAAGACGAGATCACTATTTACGGGTAGTGATCATGGATAGCTAATTTTGAGTTGTATGGAGTGCCTGACCGGGACCCGGAGTGGTTGCCGGCGCACAGAGGAAAACCGCATATTTGCTGCGGTCGTACATGTAACGGCCGCCGAAGGAACACAAGGAGCCACCGGATACAACCCCGGAATGCTCGCCCATATGCCTGATGGCGCAGAATGACACTGTGCAGACCATGCCGCGACGCATGCTGCAGCCCCTTCTGTAAGCCCTTCCCTGTCCGAAGCACGCCGTGTAGCTCTTCACAGGACAAAACATAACATGAAAAGAATGCTGATTAATGCAACTCAGCCAGAAGAGTTGCGCGTGGCTATCGTTGATGGCCAGAAACTCTACAATCTGGATATCGAAACCCCAGGCCGCGAACGCAAGAAGGCCAATATCTACAAGGGAAAAATCACCCGCGTCGAACCCAGTCTGGAAGCCGCATTCATCGACTACGGCTCGGAGCGCCACGGTTTCCTGCCACTGAAGGAAGTAGCCCACAGTTACTTCGACCCGAAATCCCTGGAAGGCAACAAACGCCCCAGCATTCGCGAAGCACTGCATGAAGGTCAGGAAATTATTTTCCAGATCGAAAAGGAGGAACGCGGCAACAAGGGTGCGGCCCTGACCACTTTTATCTCCCTGGCAGGACGTTATCTGGTGCTCATGCCCAACAACCCCCGGGCGGGCGGCGTATCACGGCGTATCGAGGGTCAGGAACGCACCGAACTGAAAAAAGCCATGAGCCAGCTCGAAGTGCCGGAAGGCATGGGGCTTATCGTGCGCACCGCCGGTGTGGGCAAGAGCGCCGAAGAACTGCAGTGGGATCTCGATTATCTGCTGCAGCTGTGGTCCGCCATCGAAGCGTCCACCAAGGAGCGCAAGGCACCTTTCCTGGTCTATCAGGACAGCAACGTCATTATCCGCTCCATGCGTGATTACCTGCGTGCGGATATCGGCGAGATTCTCATCGACAGCCCGGAAGTCTATGCCCAGGCCCGTGAATTCATCGAACAGGTGATGCCCCGGTACCTGAACAAGCTGCATCACTACGAGGATGAGGTTCCCCTGTTCTCCCGCTATCAGATCGAATCCCAGATCGAGACCGCTTTTCAGCGTGAAGTACGCCTGCCATCTGGCGGCTCCATCGTCATCGATCCCACGGAAGCACTGACCTCCATCGATATCAACTCCGCCCGCGCCACCAAAGGCAGCAATATCGAAGACACGGCGTTGACCACCAACCTCGAAGCTTCCGAAGAAATTGCACGTCAGCTGCGTTTGCGGGATATGGGCGGCCTGTTCGTCATCGACTATATCGACATGCGCCCCTCCAAGAACCAGCGCCAGGTGGAAAACCGCCTGCGCGAAGCCATGAAGGAAGACCGCGCCCGTGTGCAGATCGGTCGCATCTCCCGTTTCGGCCTGATGGAAATGTCACGCCAGCGATTGCGTCCCTCCCTGGGGGAATCAGCACACCAGGTCTGCCCGCGCTGTGATGGCCAGGGACATATCCGTGATGTGGAATCCCTGGCTCTTTCCATCCTGCGCATCATCGAGGAAGAAGCACTGAAGGAAAACACCGGGCGCGTGCAGGCACAGCTGCCGGTCGAAGTGGCCACCTTCCTGCTCAATGAGAAGCGCCAGCCAATTTCCGAAGTGGAACAGCGCCATAACATCGACGTGGTCCTCATTCCCAACAAGCATCTGGATACCCCCCACTACAGTATCGAGCGCATCCGTCGCCAGGATCTGGCCAACGACGGTGAGTCCAGCTACAACATGATCGCCGAGCCGGACGTCGCCGCGACTGCCAGCCAGGAACAGCAGCGCAAGCGCATCGAACAGCCCGCCGTGCAAAACATCAAACCTGCTGCCAGGCAGGCGCCACCCCCCGCCGCAGAAGAAAGCACCCCCGCCAAAAAGCCGGAAGGCGGCATTATCAAGCGTCTGTTCTCGATTTTCACCTCAGCGGAGGAAGAAGAACCCGCCAGGAAAGAAGAAGAGAAAAAACCCAAAAAAGCACAAAACCGCAGCGGCGGGCCGAAAAACCGCAATGGCAACCGACGCAGGAACAGCAACCGCGGCAAGCAGGACAACAAAAAGAGCGACGACAAGACTGCACAGAAAAAAAGCAAGCCTCAGCAGAAAAAAACAGCTGCAAAGCAGGCCAAATCCTCTGATCAGGCACCCGCACAGGAAAAGACGGATTCAGGCAGCGAGAAGAAAGACCAGAACAGCCGCAACACACAGAAACGTGGCCGCAGGGGTGGACGCGGCCGCGGTCGGGGCCCCGGCACCCGTCAGAGCCAGGTTCGCCAGCAGAACGCTGACGATCAGGCCACTCCGGAAGCCTCTCAGCAAAAGCAGGAGAAGGCAGCTCAGCCTCCTGCGTCTGAGAAAACAGAGCAGCAGCCTGCATCCAGGGCAAAGGAGCCCCGCAAGGAAAGCGGAAAAGACACCGCTGAACCCAAAGTCAAGCGCACCATTTCATCTGGCAGTCTGAAATCAAAATCTTCCGTACCCCGGCTGGATGACCTGAAGAAAGACAAACCTGAAACAACAGAAAAAAAGACTGTGAAAGAGCAGGAAAAGTCTTCGCCGGACACGGAAAAAAAGGTGGAGAAAACCGCTGCTGCCCAAAGCCCTGCAGTACAGAAGACTCCGGACACAGCGGTACCGCCGAAACCTGCCAGCGAAAAAGCACTTGCAGCCCCTGAAGCAGAACCGAAAAAGGAAAAAGCAGCCACAGCCAGCGCAACCGCAGCAGCCACTGCGACCGGCACTCAAAAAGAAACCAAGGCGGCTGATACTGCCAAGACCGAAGAAAAGCCAAAACCCAAGACAACCAAGAAAAAGGTAGCTAAAAAGAAAACCACCAAGAAAAAGGCTGTCGCCAAAAAGAAAATCGTCAACGATGACAAGGACAGCACGTCAGAACCGAAGACGGCACCTCCCCCGGCTGAAAAGCCTGCTGCCTCCCCAAAGATCAAATCGGCTTCTGAAGAACCCGAGAAGAAAACCGTCAAGGAAGAAGACTAGCTGTTAACCCGGCATCTATATTGATGCCGAGTTAATGAGTACATCCCCCGGCAAAGCCGGGGGCTTTTATTGGGCTA
>DRLF01000063.1 GCA_011051425.1 Thiolapillus brandeum
ACGGGCCGGTACAGGGTTACGGTCTGACCTTCTCCGGTGTAGCGGTCCAGACCCAGTTCTTCAACGAGTTCGGGCAGGGGTTCGTAGGCTTCCTTGCAATGGGGACACAGGCGACGCACCAGCCGCTGGGCGAGAATGCCATTGATGGTGGAGGTGATGAGATAGTCTTCCACCCCCATGTCCAGCAGCCGGGTGATGCCGCCCGCGGCATCATTGGTGTGCAGGGTGGACAGCACCAGGTGGCCGGTGAGGGCCGACTGCACCGCGATGCGCGCCGTTTCCAGATCCCGCATCTCGCCCACCATGATGATATCCGGGTCCTGGCGCACGATGGAGCGCAGGGCGCTGGAGAAGGTCAGGTCGATCTGGGGCTTCACCTGGATCTGGTTGATACCCGCCACCTGGTATTCCACCGGGTCTTCGACGGTGATGATCTTTTTCTCCGCCGTGTTGAGACGACTCAGGGCGGTGTACAGGGTGGTGGATTTACCGCTTCCCGTAGGGCCGGTGACCAGCACGATGCCGTGGGGCATGTCCAGGATATGCTTGAAGCGTGCGAGGGGTTCGCCATCGAAACCCAGGGCGCCGAAATCGAACTTCACGCTTTCCTTGTCCAGCAGGCGGATGACCACGCTCTCGCCGAACATGGTGGGCACGGTGGATACGCGCAGGTCCAGCTCCTTGCCCTGTACCCGCAGGCTGATGCGCCCGTCCTGTGGCAGGCGGCGCTCGGCGATGTTGAGCTTGGCCATGAGCTTGATGCGGGAGATGATCGCGGCGGTGGAATGGGCCGGCGGCGCTTCAGTCTCGGTGAGCACCCCGTCGATGCGGTAGCGCACCTTGAGCTGGCCCTCGAAAGGCTCCACGTGAATATCGGAAGCGCGGGATTCCACCGCCCGCTGCACGATGAGATTCACCAGACGGATAACCGGCGCTTCACTGGCCAGGTCCTTGAGGGTTTCCACGTCGGCTTCGCTCTCGTCGCCGTCATTCAGGCCATCGAGGATTTCTCCCATGGCGGAACGCCCGGCGCCGTAGAGCTTTTCGACGGCATTGTCGATATCGGCCGGCAGGGCAACCACCGGCTGCACCTCATGGCCGCTGACTGCCTCCATGGCGCTGATGGCGAACTCGTCGACGGGATCGGCCATGGCGAGAATCAGGCGGTCATCTTCCAGGTACAGGGGCAACACCCGCGATTCCTTGAGAAAGCGCTGGGATACGGCGTCCTCCAGCAGCGCCACATCGGGAAAGGCTTCGGCGTCGATGATCTCCAGGCCCAGCTCGCTGGCAAATGCCTGGGCCAGATCACGTTCGGAAACCAGGCCCAGCTTCTGCACCATATGCCACACGGAAACACCGCTTTCCGCCGCCAGCCGCGCCGCCCGGGTGTAGTCCTGGGGCGGCAGCTTGCCCGACGCCTCCAGCATGGCCGCGAGACGGCTGTTGCTGTCCCCTTCGGCCAGCACTTCTTCCAGACCTTCTGTTTGCTCTGTAGTCATCTGTTGTCCTGTAGGGCGCACTCCCGTCCGCCGCTGTGATCGGTGCGCTCCGGCACCAGCCGGGTGAGCAAGTCACTGAGCTGCCTGCAATCATAGGCGTTGCAGGCCGTTTCTGCATCTTCTATGAAATGGGTCAGCTCTTCCCAGGGCACCGGCCGGTAACGCGCCTGCAATATCTTTTCATGGGCGGTGGGCTGCAGGGATTCCTGTTCGTGGAACAGTTCCTCGTAAAGCTTTTCGCCCGGCCGCAATCCGATGTATTCTATCTCAATATCCTCTCCCGGTTTCTTACCGGAAAGACGGATGAGCTGCTCGGCCAGGTACTGTATGCGTACGGGCTGTCCCATGTCGAGCACGAAGATCTCACCGCCCTCCCCGAGCACGCTGGCCTGCATGATGAGCTGGCAGGCTTCGCGGGTGGTCATGAAATAGCGCTCCATGTCGGGATGGGTCACGGAGACGGGACCGCCCTTCTCTATCTGTTCTTTGAACAGGGGCACGACGCTGCCGGTGGAGCCGAGCACATTGCCGAAACGCACGGTGATGAAACTGGTTTCGGAACGGTCATTGAGATTCTGGCAGTAGATCTCCGCCGCACGCTTGCTCGCCCCCATGACATTGGCGGGGTTGACCGCCTTGTCGGTGGAGATGAGCACGAATTCTTCCGCGCCATGCGCATCGGCAGCCAGGGCCACGTTACGCGTGCCCAGCAGGTTGTTGCGCATGGCTTCGCGAATCTGTTCTTCCAGCAGAGGTACGTGCTTGTAGGCCGCTGCGTGGAACACCACCTGGGGGCGGTAGCGGCTGAAGATGCGGTCGAGCACGCCCTTTTCCGTGACATCCGCCAGGTGGGAATGTATCGCCAGTTGCGGAAAACTCTCACCCAGTTCCCGCTCGATGCAGAACAGGTTGTATTCGCTGTTTTCCACCAGGATCAGTTTTTCCAGGGAAAGCCCGGCCAGCTGGCGGCACAGTTCCGAACCGATGGAGCCGCCTGCGCCGGTGATCAGCAGCGAACGGCCGGACAGACCACCCTCGATGGCCTGCCAGTCCAGCGCCACGGGATCACGGCCCAGCAGGTCCTCGATCATCACTTCACGCAGCTGGTCCACACGCACATTGCCCGACATGAGTTCCTTCATCGGCGGCACGGTGCGAAACGGCAGGCCGGTTTCTTCCACGCTGGCGATCATACGCTGCATCTGATCCTTGTCGGCGGAGGGCACCGCCAGCATGATCAGATCCGCCGCCAGCTTGCGGGCAATCCGCGGCAGCCGGTCGCAGTTGCCCATGACGCGCACACCGTGGATCTCCCGCCCGCGCTTGCTGGCATCATCGTCCACGAAGGCCAGGGGCAGGTAGGCGCGTTCGGGATCGCGCAGCAAATCCCGCACCAGCATCTCGCCGGCGCTGCCCG
>DRLF01000064.1 GCA_011051425.1 Thiolapillus brandeum
ACAGGCACAGATCATCGTCAATCTGTTACTGCACAAGTATTCTCGCGCCGAATTGCTCGCCATTTCCGGCGCCGACGAGGAACAGCAATCTTCTGGTGCTGCAAAACAGAAAAGGGATGGTCGGGATCTGCGCACCATCGATCTCAATTCCCTGGAACAAAACAACAGCCGCACAGTAGGCGGGGAAGCCTTGGCGCTTTCCGCCTTGCTCGAGGTGCATCTGCCCGAGTGCCTGGGGTCGCTGGGATTCAATCACACCCAGATACATGCCGCGATGGGCAACATCATCGGCCGCATGCTTCTGCCGGGCAGTGAACTGTCGACCCATGACTGGCTGCAAAAGCAGAGTGGACTGGGCGAACTGCTGAATTTCGAGTTTGAAAAGCAGGGTCTCTCCGCACTCTATCGTGCTTCCGATCTGCTGTGGGCACAGCATGAAAAGATCGAAGATTATCTGTACAAACAACATGCCGCCCTTTTCGATTTCGAGGAGTGCATCACTCTTTACGACCTGACGAATACCTTTTTTGAGGGAACCGGGAAGTACAATGATCTTGCCGCTTACGGTCATTCCAAAGAGCGGCGTAACGACTGTCCCCTGGTGACCCTGGCACTGGTTCTGGATGGCAGCGGTTTCTCCCGGCGCAGCCGGATATTTCCTGGTAACGTCAGCGAGCCGGCCACCTTGGAGCAGATGATCGAGCAATTGCGTTCACCGCTCGACCCCAACAGAGAAGAACCTGGAAATGACGGGGCGGATGAAGGTAATACCGCGCTGGATCTACGACCTGTCCCCACCATCATCATGGATGCTGGCATCGCATCGGAAGAAAATATCCAATGGCTCCAGGATCATGGCTATAAGTACATTGTCGTCAGTCGCAAGCGCCATATGGAATTCGATGAAGAACACTGCGTGGCGGTCAAAGAACGGAAGAACGATACCCTCCGTGCGGTGCGGATAGAGCGGGAAGATGGCGAGGTTGAGCTGTACTGTCACTCCCAGCGTAAAGAGGAGAAAGAAGCAGCGATGCAGCAGCGCTTCTCCGGTCGTCTGGAAGCCGAACTGGCGCATCTGGCCGAAGGACTTCATCTGCCTCATCGGCTGAAGAACGCCAAAAAGGTTTGCGAAAGAATTGGACGCCTGCGGCAAAAATACAGTCGGGCATCACGCTACTATGAGATCACAACCCAAACCGACGAGGCCGGTGAAAAGGCCATTGCCATCCACTATAAACGGATTACTCCAAAATCTGATGACCCGAATGCACACCCGGGTGTCTACTGCTTGCGCAGTAACCAGGTGCAATGGGATGAACAGCAACTGTGGTCGACCTACACCCTGCTGACCGACCTGGAGGCTGTCTTCCGCAGCCTCAAGTCAGAACTGGGCATGCGCCCGGTCTATCATCAGAAAACACACCGTGTCGAAGGACACATCTTCATCACGCTGCTGGCCTACAACCTGGTGCACCAAATCCGGCGCCGACTGAAGGAGCAGGGAATAGACTACAGCTGGGACAGGATACGCGCCACCATGAGTACCCAGGTGCGCATAACCACCAGCCTGCGTGGCGAAGGCGGCGAGCAGATACACGTGCGCAAGAGCTGCCGGCCCAGTGCAGATCAGCAGGTATTGCTGCGGGCACTTGGGCTGGATTGGCTGCCCGGCAGGACGGAAAAGACGGTGGTGACGCCATAAATCGACAAACCGTAGTGACATAACGGCTGCCGATTCGGTGTATCATACTGATTTAACTGATTATTGTTTATGTAGCTGACAAAGATGGGCTAACAGAGAACGCCAACTCGATCCTAACCTGTTGTGGATCCCATCTACTCGACCGCCCCGCGCGCTGGGCTTCTTGGGGCACGAGGTCGAGGCACGCCTTCTTCCGTTCCCCTCTGGTGGCCGCGGGGGAAGGGGGCTACCCGGCATCGGGACCCTGGGGGCGGGGCCGCCGTGAGCCGTGCATGGCGTTTTGCTCAGACGTCCGGGCAGTGGCTCTCCGGTCTGGATGTTCAGCGTACCTTCTCCAGCCCTTTCTCCAGAAAGGCATCCTTGTCCTGCGCCCGGCGCCAGCGCCTGAGGATTCGCTTCTTCCGTTCGGGTGGCAGGTTGTCGAACCACTGTTTCAGGCGTTTCAGTTCCTGGCGCCGTTCCTTCGGCAGGCGTTTGAACTCCCTGAACTTGCGTCGGATATACTGCCGTTCTTCGGGGGTCATTTTCTTCCACAGCTGCAGATTCTTCTTTGCCATCCGCCGTTCGGCCGGGGTGAGGCGCAGCCAGCGGTCGGCGCCCCGTTGCAGCTGTTCCTGTCTTTCGGGTGTCAACTGTTGCCACTGCTGTTCCGTCATGTTCAGGATATTCCGTTCCTCGCTGTCCAGCCGGGACCAGGGAACGCCGCCGGCCCACACCGTGGGGGCGATGAGCAGGAACAGCAACATGAGGAGTTGCCCCGTGGACGGTATCATGGCTTCTTCCGTTTCTCCGGTTCCCGTTGGCCGCCCGCCGGTTCCGGCAGCGTGCCCAGGAGACCGCT
>DRLF01000065.1 GCA_011051425.1 Thiolapillus brandeum
ATGGAAAGCAATCCCAGGCAGCAGAAGACATCGGAAGCCTGCATGGGTTGTCATGATCAACGCAATAATCCACACGGTGTTCCACTCTGCCAGACCGGTAACGAATATTCGAGCAGCAATTCCAAGGTCAATTGCCTTTCCTGCCACATGCCCATCAACAACGGGCTTGCTGATCACAGCATGGGTGGCGGGCATGACAAGGCGATGTTGCAACGTTCGGTGGTGTTCGATATCAGCAGTGAAAAACAGGGTGACAAGATACGCACAACGGTGCTGATGCAGAACCAGCAGCCGCACAGCCTGCCTACGGGTGCCCCCTTCCGTAATATCTATTTGCGCCTGACCGCTTATGACAATGATGGCAACCCGGTCTGGACAAATGCAGAAGGGCATCCGGCACAATCGGATCCAAAGGCATACCTGGTCTATGCCCTGGCAGACGACGAGGGTAAGCCGTCCGGCCCACCGACAGCCACTAGGCTTGGCAGGGATACCCGTCTGAAGCCTTTTGAGGAGCGGAAACTGGTCTATGAGATTCCAGCAAAGGACGTCGTGCTGGTACGTGGCGAACTCTACTACAACCTGCTCTGGCCAGGCCTGGTGAAGAAGTTCAAACACCTGCCGGAGGAGGTCAAGGAGCCACTCCTGATTGGGGTGGCAGAAAACAGCATCTGAACGCCACTTGACCCGTCATGTCATTGGGATGGGGGATGACATGCGCATCTCCCCATCCCAGCCGTGGATCGATATACCATCTCAGTGACGGGCGTTAAATCATTCTGTTCACAACGGCCGTTCTATGGGTACACCGCCATGTGGTGACGGTCTTGCCAATCGTTTCGTCTCTTGAAATTCAACCCGGTATGTCCAACAAGCGGCGGGTATATCTGACCGGTCAAATTGAGGCGATGTTTGACCGTGATCCATCCATGCGCAGAAATGTAACTGGTATCGTGAGGTTGATGCATCCGATGAAAGGTTCGATATGCGGTCGTGGCTACGGCTTGGTGCGTGTGATTTCAGCTGTAATCATTCTGCTGGCAATCAGTGCACCTGTCTTTTCTGCCAAGGTAACGCTGAGCCCGGACAACTGGGGGCTCGAAGAGGGGAGGGCATGCATCGACTGCCATGAAAAGTCATCCCCCGGCCTGACCCATCAATGGCGGGAAAGTGCGCATGCAGACGCCAATGTGAACTGCCTGGATTGCCATCATGCCGATGCTGTGGACGACGATGCAATGGAGCATGAAGGCAGCATCATAGCGACGATAGTATCACCCAGGGATTGTGCCCGCTGCCATGAGGCAGAGTACCGGGAAAGTGAGGGATCTGTTCACTCCAAGGCATTGGTAAAATTAGAAAAGAAGTTTCCGAACCTGAATGATCGCGTCTTCGGGGAAGAAATGACTGCTGCCGGCTGCACCCAGTGCCACGGCTCGAAGATCAGGGTGAAAGGGGATGGAACCCTTGATCCGGACACCTGGCCCAATTCAGGAATCGGTCGAATCAACCCTGACGGCTCCCGGGGCTCCTGCTCTGCCTGCCATGGAAGGCACGGCTTTTCCAAAGCCCAGGCCCGCACGCCCGCGGCATGCATACGCTGTCACTCCGGACCCGAATCACCGGATGGCGAGGTCTACAACAGCTCACAGCATGGAATCATGTATTCAGCGCATCGGGACAAGATGAACCTGGATAGTGACGAATGGGTGACTGGAAAGGATTATTCGGCAGCACCGACCTGCGTCACCTGCCACATGGGTGCTGCGCCAGGATTGAATGCGACCCATGATGTAGGCATGCGGGATGCATGGCGCCTCAACGGGCCGGTTTCGGAGAAGCAGTATCTGGTGATCTTTCAGGATGGTGACCGCCGGGATTTACCTGCCTCTCATGCTGCCCCACGCCGCGGGACTCAGCTCTCCCGTTTGGACGGCAGTGTGGGAAAGGTAAAGGCGGTTGCCACCCCGGGACGGCGACGCAAGGCCATGCGCAGGGTGTGTCTGGAATGTCATAGCAAAGGCTTTGCCAAGGGGTTCATGAGACAGTTCGATACCGTGGTGAAACGGTACAATGAGAAGTATGGCAAACCAGCACAAGCCATCATGAACGCCCTGTACGAAAAGAAGGTTCTGTCACCGGCCCCTTTCGACGAGCCGTTGGAATTCAGTTACTGGCGTCTATGGCACGACGAGGGTACGCGGGCACGTCACGGTGCAGCCATGGGCAGCCCGAATTCCACCTGGTGGGAAGGGATGCACCTGGTGGCACAGAATTTCTATGGCACCTTTTTACCCCTGGTGCGTAAGACAGCGGGAGAAGAGCTTGGTAATGCGCTGATCGATCAGTTTGTGTCCGGTCAGGATCATCACAGCTGGTTGAGAAAGTCAACCCAATCCAACCCGGGTCTGGGCTATGGCATAGGGATACCCGGGGATGAATAAATTCAGGTTGCCAATGTTCGTTACCCGCCACGTGCTGTTCGCACTGGTCATTGGTGGTCTGGCAGGGATTGCCTTCATTCTGTTTCTGATCGAATTCGATCACTTTACCAGTTCGGAGGAATTCTGCACTACCTGCCATTCCATGGAACTGGTGGCTGAACCCTACCGTAAGTCCGCGCACTATATGCCCGCTTCAGGGGTGCGTGCAAGCTGCGGCGACTGCCATGTGTCAGAGGGCGTCCTGGCCGCCACCTGGGATCACTTTATTGGTGGCAAAGACCTGTTCAATCAGATCTTTGGGCCAGACTACGACGATCCGGTGATCAATGCCCTGCATCTCCCTGATGCCGCGTTTGCGGCTCGCAGGTGGTTCAAGGAAAGAGCATCGGCCACATGCAAGCGCTGTCACGTGAAGGCAGCCATATATGGGGTACGGCCCGCTACCCTGCAGATTCACCAGGAGGAAGCGAAGGGGAAATCCTGTATCGAATGTCACTATAACCTGGTTCACCGGCCGGTTCCTGACGAAAGGACCTTCAAGCGGGATAAGTGGCACCGGATGATAGAGCAGGAATATGGCCTCGAACCCGGCAGGGCAGATGTATTGTTTGCAAAATGAGAATATGAGGAAGCCCAGGCAATGAAATTTCTGATTCTTGGCTGTCAGACCATGCGCGAAGGCGTGGTCGTAACGGCGGTCTTCCTGGTCGTCGGGATCGTACTGGTACTGGCCGGGGTCAATATTGTTCCCGATATTGCCTATATGAAACATATCGTATTGTTTGTCGGCTTCATTTTGATGTTGCTCGCCCCCTTGGTGCTGGTTTCCACTTTTCTTATTTCCGTGCTACCCGGTGCGAAAAAGAAAATGGACGAATGCGAGCACTGAGCCCGCCTTGTTCACAGTGGCGGCTGTTCAAATCCGCACCCGGCGGATTTGTCACTCAAGTTGTAGCTATGGCGACAACTTTGCTCGGCACATCCCTGTGCCTTACCCCTTTGGGGCTGACGCGCAGGACTGCTCCAGGCAATCCTGTCGCTCCAGAGCGGCGCCCTGCGCTGCCCGCCTGGCGTCAGGATCCGCGATCCACCGTGAAAAAGCCGGGATCAACATAGCGGGTTTACCGTCAGCGGGACAGACAGTAGAATCGATAATACTTCTTCATCCAGCCCGGGTGGCGAAATGGGTAGACGCAGCGGACTTAAAATCCGCCGGTTATTGCAACCGTGC
>DRLF01000066.1 GCA_011051425.1 Thiolapillus brandeum
ACTTGAGATACCAGATGTGGGCCACGGGGCTGGCCAGTTCGATATGCCCCATGCGCTCCCGGCGCACCTTGGACAGAGTGACTTCCACGCCGCATTTCTCGCAGACCACGCCGCGGTGCTTGAGGCGCTTGTACTTGCCGCACAGGCATTCGTAGTCATTCACCGGACCGAATATCTTGGCGCAGAACAGGCCTTCCCGTTCTGGCTTGAAGGTACGGTAGTTGATGGTCTCGGGCTTCTTCACCTCGCCAAAGGACCAGGACCGGATCATGTCCGGTGAGGCCAGACCAATACGAATGGCATCGAACTCTTCGTTCTGCCCCTGTTGCTTCAGAATCTTCAAAAGATCTTTCACGAATCTATCTCCGTTGTATCGCTGCTCGACTCAGAACGCAATGCGCCCTAGTCCTGCTCCAGCTCGATATTAATGCCCAGCGATTTCACTTCTTTCACCAGTACATTGAAGGACTCGGGCATACCGGCCTCCATCTGGTGGTTACCATCCACGATGTTCTTGTACATACGGGTACGTCCGTTTACGTCATCAGACTTGACGGTAAGCATCTCCTGCAGGGTGTAGGCCGCGCCATAGGCTTCCAGGGCCCAGACTTCCATCTCACCGAAGCGCTGGCCACCGAACTGCGCCTTGCCTCCCAGGGGCTGCTGGGTAACCAGACTGTAGGGACCCGTGGAGCGGGCATGCATCTTGTCATCCACCAGGTGGTTGAGCTTGAGCATGTACATGTAGCCTACGGTGACGGGACGCTCGAACTGCTCACCGGTGCGACCGTCGAACAGGGTGCACTGACCGCTTTCCGGCAGGCCACCCAGCTTCAGCAGATGACGGATCTCTTCCTCGGTGGCGCCGTCGAATACCGGCGTTGCCATGGGAACACCGTTTCTCAGGTTACCTGCCAGCTCGATGATCTCTTCATCGCTGAAAGACTTCAGATCTTCCTGCTTGCCGCTGAAGTTGTACACATCGTTCAGATACTTACGCAACTGCGTGATCTTGGCCTGTGCATCCAGCATCTCGCCGATGCGCTCGCCCACTCCCTTGGCGGCAAAGCCCAGGTGCGTCTCCAGGATCTGACCGATATTCATCCGCGAAGGTACACCCAGAGGGTTCAGAGCGATATCCACGGGACGGCCATTCTCATCGAAAGGCATGTCTTCCACGGGAACGATCTGGGAGATGACACCCTTGTTACCATGACGGCCCGCCATCTTGTCACCCGGCTGGATGCGACGCTTGATGGCCACATAGACCTTGACCATCTTCAGCACGCCCGGCGCCAGGTCGTCGCCGGTGGACAGCTTGCGCTTCTTGTCCTCGTAGTAGTCCCGGAACTTCTGACGCTGTTCCTCCACCTGCTTGCCGATGGCTTCGAGCTGCTGCTGCGCTTCTTCATTGCGCAGACGGATCTCGAACCACTGGATCTTTTCCAGGTCGGCCAGGTAAGCTTTTGTGATCTTGGCGCCCGCCTTGAGCTTGTTGGGTCCACCGTCAGCCACCTTGCCGGTGAGCATTTTCTCGACCCGGGCAAAGGTATCCTCTTCCATGATGCGCTGCTGGTCGGCGATGTCCTTGCGGATGCGCTCCAGCTCGGCTTCCTGGATCTCCAGGGCACGGGCATCCTTCTCAACACCGTCGCGAGTGAAGACCTGCACGTCGATGACGGTACCGGAAACACCGGACTTGACCCGCAGGGAGGTGTCCTTCACGTCGGAAGCCTTCTCGCCAAAGATGGCACGCAGGAGTTTTTCCTCGGGGGTAAGCTGTGTCTCGCCCTTGGGCGTGACCTTGCCCACCAGGATATCACCTTCCTTGACCTCGGCGCCCACGTAGACGATACCGGACTGATCCAGCTTCGCCAGGGCTGCTTCACCCACGTTGGGGATATCACCAGTGATCTCTTCCGAGCCCAGCTTGGTATCCCGGGCCTGGCAGGTCAGCTCCTCGATGTGGATGGTGGTGAAACGGTCTTCCTTCACCACGTTCTCGGAAATGAGAATGGAGTCCTCGAAATTGTAACCATTCCACGGCATGAAGGCCACGCGCAGGTTCTGCCCCAGGGCCAGTTCGCCCATGTCCGTGGAAGGACCGTCGGCCATGACATCGCCGCGGGCAACCATATCGCCCACCATCACCAGTGGACGCTGGTTGATGCAGGTGTTCTGGTTGGAACGGGTGTATTTGGTCAGGTTGTAGATATCCACACCGGGTTCACCGGCGATGGTTTCATCGTCATTCACGCGCACCACGATGCGGCTGGCATCCACGGATTCCACAGCACCACCACGCTTGGCGACCACGGTCACACCGGAATCCACAGCCACGTTGCGCTCGATACCTGTGCCTACCAGAGGCTTCTCGGCACGCAGTGTCGGTACCGCCTGACGCTGCATGTTGGAGCCCATGAGGGCGCGGTTGGCGTCGTCATGCTCGAGGAATGGAATCAGGGCCGCAGCCACAGAGACGATCTGCTTGGGCGACACGTCCATGTATTCCACCTTGTCCGGAGTGAACAGGGCGAATTCATTCTGATGGCGGCAGGAAACCAGGTCCTCGGTCAGCTTGCCGTTCTTGTCCAGGTCCGCGCTCGCCTGGGCGATAACGAAACGCCCCTCTTCGATGGCAGACAGATAATGGATCTCGTCCGTGGCCTTGCCATCCTTCACCACACGGTATGGCGTTTCCAGGAAACCGTAACGGTTGGTCTTGGCGTACACGGCCAAGGAATTGATCAGGCCGATGTTGGGACCTTCAGGCGTCTCGATGGGACACACCCGGCCATAGTGCGTTGGGTGCACGTCGCGCACCTCGAATCCTGCACGCTCACGTGCCAGACCACCGGGACCGAGCGCAGACACACGGCGCTTGTGGGTGATCTCGGACAGGGGGTTATTCTGATCCATGAACTGGGACAGCTGGCTGGAACCGAAGAATTCCTTGATGGCAGCTGATACCGGCTTGGCGTTGATCATTTCCTGGGGCATGAGGCCTTCGGACTCTGCCAGGGTCAGACGTTCCTTGACAGCACGCTCCACCCGCACCAGGCCCACGCGGAACTGGTTCTCAGCCATTTCGCCCACACAACGCACGCGGCGGTTGCCGAGGTGGTCAATATCGTCTGTCGTACCCTTGCCGTCGCGAATATCCACCAGGGTCTTGAGCACATCGACGATATCGGATTTGTCTCCGTTGTCTGCAAAAAGCTCCTTGGAGATGGCATCGTCACGTTGACTGAAATACTTGCCGTCATACAGGATACCCAGACCTTCGGTCTCTTCACGGCCCAGTCGGCGGTTGAATTTCATGCGGCCCACTGCAGACAGGTCATAACGCTCGTCGGTAAAGAACAGGTTATGGAACAGGTTCTGCGCAGCCTCCTTGGTGGGCGGCTCGCCGGGACGCATCATGCGGTAGATTTCCACCTGCGCTTCCAGGCGCGTGGAAGTGGGATCGAGGCGCAGGGTCTCGGAAATATAGGGGCCATGATCCAGATCATTGGTGAACAGGGTCTTGAGCTCCTTGATCCCCTTTTCCTGTATCGCCGCCACCATTTCCTCGGTGATTTCGTCATTTGCGGCCGCCAGCAGTTCGCCGGTCTCCGGATCCACGATGTCATGAGCAAGCGTCTTGCCTACCAGATACTCGGCAGGCACTTCCAGCTGGCTGACGCCTTCCTTTTCCATGGCGCGGATATGGCGTGCGGTAATGCGTTTGCCCGCCTCGACGATCACCTTTCTGCCGGCCTTGATGTCGAAGCCGGCGGTTTCACCCCGCAAACGGGCCGGGACGAGATCCAGCAGGATCTTGTCGCCCTTCAGAGTAAAGGTATCTGTATCGAAGAAATAATCGAGAATTTCCTGAGTGTTGTAGCCCAGGGCGCGCAACAGTACGGTCGCCGGAATCTTGCGGCGGCGGTCGATGCGCACGAATACCGCGTCCTTGGGATCGAATTCGAAATCCAGCCAGGAACCGCGGTAGGGGATCACCCGGGCGGAAAACAACAGCTTGCCGGATGAATGAGTCTTGCCCTTGTCGTGATCGAAGAACACGCCGGGAGAACGGTGCAGCTGGGATACGATGACCCGCTCTGTACCGTTGATGACAAAAGTGCCGGTATCCGTCATGAGCGGCAGTTCGCCCATATAGATCTCCTGCTCCTTCACGTCCTTGATTCGCTTCACATTGGCAGGAGCATCACGGTCGTAGATGACCAGACGCACCAGCACACGCAGGGGTGCGGCATAGGTAACACCGCGCAACTGGCATTCACGCACGTCGAACATGGGCTCACCAAGACGGTAGCTCACATACTCGAGTGCCGCACTGCCGTTATGACTGACGATGGGAAAAACCGAGCTGAACGCCGCATGCAATCCGTGCGCATCCCGCTCGTCCGGCTTTTTGTCCGCCTGCAGAAACTTGCGATAGGAATCGATCTGCGTCGCAAGGAGAAAGGGTATTTCGAGAACGCTGCCGCGTTTCGCAAAATCCTTACGGATGCGCTTTTTTTCAGTAAACGAATAGGCCATGCTTGCCTTCCCTCAGTGTAGTCCAGTCATTACCACCGGCTTCACGCCGGCCGCCCTTGCGGGCAAAATCTTACGCAAACAGGAAAAGGCCGACGGCATTGGAGCCGCCAGCCATTTCCGGCTTTGCGTAAACGCCAGCCAAGATCGGTCTTACTTGATCTCGACAGATGCGCCAGCTTCTTCCAGCGTTTTCTTCGCTTCTTCAGCTTCTTCCTTGCTTACGCCTTCCTTCAGTACAGAAGGAGTGCCTTCTACCGCGTCTTTGGCTTCTTTCAGGCCCAGACCGGTAATACCGCGAACGGCTTTGATTACACCAACCTTCTTGTCGCCAAAACCGGTCAGTACAACATCAAATTCGGTCTGCTCTTCAGCGCCGGCGCCACCAGCGTCACCACCGGCAGCAGGCGCAGCGGCTACGGCTGCAGCTGCGGTCACACCAAATTTTTCTTCCATTGCCTCGATCAGCTCAACCACGTCCATGACGGACATGTTTGCGATGGCTTCGAGGATATCGTCTTTAGAAACTGCCATTTTCAGGGCTCCTACATATCTTCAAGTTAAAAGTGGGATTGGAGGACCGGCTTCAACCAGCCTCCTTAGCGTCGCGAATTGCTGCTACCGTGCGTACCAGTTTGCCCGGAACTTCATTGAGCGTTGTAACCAGCTTCTGAACAGGCGCCAGCATGGTACCCATCAGCATACTGATTGCCTGGTCATAAGTAGGCATTTTCGCCAGAACACTGATTTCTGAAGGTTCAAGCAGTTTCCCGTTTATGGAAACCATCTTGACGATCAGCTCGTCGTGCTCTTTGGCGAAATCATTGATCACACGTGCGGCAGCGCCCGGATCCTCCTGAGAGAAAGCCAGCAGCAGAGGGCCTACAAAGCCCTCCTGCATACAGGCAAAATCCGTATCTTCCACAGCCCGCTTGGCCAGCGTGTTCTTGACCACGCGAAGATAGACACCGGAACCGCGCGCATCTTTGCGCAGTTGGGTGAGATCTTCCACGGTAAGACCACGGTACTCGGCGGCGATAGCGGAATACGCACTGCTCGCTACGTCAGCAACTTCGGCGACGATGGCTTTCTTTTGTTCAAGATTAAGTGCCAAAGTCGTCACCTCCCGACAACGATGAGGAACGGTTTCCCGTTCTCGATTACACCAGGAGTGAATAATCACTCCACCTATTTCCGGTGCCCGTTATCAGGATTCGCCCTGATTCCGGAGCCCCGTCTGCGCAGGTAGATTAAGCCTTCCGCCGTTTCCGGCAGCGAGGCACCTGCGGTCTTTGACGGCAGGCGATCTGTTGATCGCTGCCCCAAAGCCTTTTATGCGACAGGTATTCTCCTGCCGCAACATTCTCTATTGAATCAGAGGCTCAGAGAACCCTGATCCAGTACGATCCCCGGACCCATGGTCGTGGAGACGCTAATCTTCTTCAGATACACACCTTTGGCTGCGCTTGGTTTGGCCTTTTTCAGGTCAGCCAGCAGCGCTTCCAGATTTTCCTTCAGCGCGCCAGGCTCGAAACCGACTTTGCCGATGGAGGCATGAATAATTCCGTTCTTGTCCGTGCGGTAACGCACCTGACCGCCCTTGGCCTTCTTGACCGCTTCGGCCACATCCGGCGTCACTGTACCCACCTTGGGGTTGGGCATCAGTCCACGGGGACCCAGTATCTGGCCCAGCTGACCCACGACACGCATGGCATCCGGGCTGGCGATAACCACATCGAAATCCATGTTGCCTGCTTTCACCTGTTCTGCCAGGTCGTCCATTCCTACGATATCCGCACCTGCTTCTTTTGCGGCATCCGCATTGGGACCCTGGGTAAACACCGCAACACGAACAGTCTTGCCAGTACCGTTGGGCAATACGGTAGCGCCACGTACAACCTGATCGGACTTACGCGGATCCACGCCCAGATTGATGGCCACATCCACGGTTTCCGGAAATTTGACGCTGGATACTTCTTTCAGCAGACCGAACGCCTGTTCGGCATCATACTGCCTGGAGTGATCAACCTTTTCGGCGATAGCCTTCATGCGCTTGCTGAGTTTCGCCATTTTATACGCCCTCCGTATCGAGACCCATGCTGCGGGCAGTACCCGCGATGGTGCGAACAGCAGCGTCCATATCGGCTGCCGTCAGATCAGGCTCTTTGGCTTTTGCAATGTCTTCCAGCTGCGCACGGGTGACTTTACCAACCTTCTCGGTATTGGGACGGCCACTGCCGGACTTGATGCCGGCGGCTTTCTTCAGCAGGATGGACGCAGGCGGCGTCTTCATCACAAAAGTGAAGGAACGGTCGGAATACACTGTAATCACAACAGGAACGGGCATGCCCTTTTCCTGATTCTGTGTCTGGGCGTTGAACGCCTTGCAGAATTCCATGATGTTTACGCCATGCTGGCCCAAAGCGGGTCCAACAGGGGGACTGGGGTTGGCTTCCTGTGCGGGAACCTGAAGCTTGATATAGGCTTCGATCTTCTTGGCCATGATATACCTCTTTGTTTGGGTGCGAACGCCCGGGACTTTCACCCGGACTCCCCTTGTTTAGATGCCGGGAAAGGGATATCCCAGACCGGCTTCGCTTTTGCTTCGCGCCGCACGTCCTGTGCGGGACTAGAAAACGCGCCTAAGCACGTTGCCGCCGGCATCACTGCCGGCTGTAAATCTCTATTGTCAGCCTTTCTCCACCTGGCCGAACTCCAGTTCGACAGGTGTGGAACGGCCGAATATGGACACAGACACCTTCAGGCGGCTCTTGTCGTAATCCACTTCTTCGACGACGCCGTTGAAGTCATTGAACGGACCGTCGGTGACACGTACCACTTCACCCGGCTCGAAGAGCACCTTGGGACGCGGCTTCTCCGCGCCTTCCTGAACACGCTGCAGAATGGCATCCGCTTCCTTCTGCGTAATCGGCGCAGGCTTGTCTTCTGTGCCACCGATGAAACCCAGAACCTGGGGCGTATCCTTGACCAGATGCCAGGTTTCGTCCGTCAGTTCCATATTCACCAGCACATAACCGGGAAAGAACTTTCGCTCGCTGCGGCGCTGCTGTCCGCCACGCATTTCCACGACCTCTTCCGTAGGCACAAGGATCTCACCAAAGAACTCCTGCATGCCAAACCGTTCGATCCGCTCTTCCAGTGAAGCCTTTACCTTGGCTTCATAACCTGAAAAGGCATGCACCACATACCAGCGCTTACCCATGCTCAGCCTCCCTGTCCGGTGAACCAGCGGACCAGCACAAACAGGATGGAATCAACACCCCACAGAAAAAGGGAAGTGATCAGCACAGCCACAAAGATAACCAGTGTGGTTTGCAGTGTTTCCTGCCGGGAGGGCCAGACCACCTTGCGCACTTCGGTTTGCGCCGAAGAGAAAAAGGACTTGATCCGTCTCCCCGGATCTGTCGCCAACGCAATGAAGACAGCCACGCCAATGACCGCCAGCAATCCGAGCAGCCGCACCCACAGGGGTTGCGCCTCGAACAGATAGAATCCGACGATACCAGCGACCAGCAAAACCACGGATAACAGCAGCTTGACTGTATCCATGGCGGAACCTTGTGTTTCAGTTTTTACGTTCATCCTGCCTACTTCAGTACTCTCGCCCCGGTGTGTCAGCACCGGAACCAAAGCCCTGTGAAATGGCAGGCCAGGAGGGACTTGAACCCCCAACCTGCGGTTTTGGAGACCGCTGCTCTACCAATTGAGCTACTGGCCTAAAAAAATCCAAACTTCTTTTGACTTCAAAAGGCAACGGGTGCGACCGTAACACGGCCGCACCCCGCCACCCG
>DRLF01000067.1 GCA_011051425.1 Thiolapillus brandeum
CGGCTTCGATCTGCGCCAGACGCTGGGTATCATGGCACTGCTGCGGGAAGCACTGGCTGAACGGACCCTCCTGCTATCGATCCATCAGTTGTCCGAGGCTGAGAAGATCTGCGACCGCTATATCCTGTTGAGCGAGGGCGCCCTTGTTGCAGAAGGGACCATGGGTGAGTTGCGTCAGCAGGCCGGTTTGCAGGATGGCGGCCTCGAAGAGGTGTTTCTTGCCCTTGTCTAAAACAGCTTTGGCGCGTTTGCTTTGGCGGCAGGAATTGCGCACGCTGCTCCTTTCGCCATCGCTGTGGCTCATGCTGGTGATTCTTTCATGGCTCGTCGGCTACAGTTTTATCCAGGCAGTCGATCTGTTCAGTCAGGCCAGCAGGACGGCGCTGGCCTATCCACAGCTTGCCAAAGGCATGAATGCTATGGAAGGGGTTTTCGTTCCCACCTTCGGTGCTTATTATCTCGTCGAAACCCTGCTTTTTCCTTTTGTGGTCATTCGCCTGATCGGGCACGACAAGCAGATGGGATCGTTGAAACTGCTGCTGCAGTTGCCTGTATCGACCTTTGCCCTGAATGCCATCAAACTGGGTGCGCTGGCTGTCGCAGGCCTGCTGTTCCTGCTTCCCGGAGCGTCTGCGCTCGCCGTCTGGTATTTTCTGGGTGGTGAGATTCACATGCCGGCGCTGCTTACGTTGCTCCTCGGACACCTGTTGTACGGGCTGACCATTGCCTGCATCGCCATGTTTGCAAGCGTTGTCACCAGCACGCCGGCGACGGCGGCGATGATCTGCCTTGCTGTTACCCTGGGCTCCTGGGTGCTGGACTTTGCTGCCGGCAGCGGGGGCTGGCTGGAAGTGCTCAGCCAGGGGTCCCTGACAACGCTGCTGCGACAGTTCGAAAATGGTCTGCTGTCCTCGACGGCCGTCGCCGGCTTCCTGGAACTGTCGCTGCTGTTCTTTCTTTTCGCCTCGATACTGCTGCATCCGGGGCGCCCGCTGCTCACCAGGCTGAAATCCATGGTCTGGGTCGTTGCAGCACTTGCTGTCCTGTTTCTCCTGGTGGTACAGAAGCCATGCTATCTCGATGTGACCGAAGACCATCGCCATTCTTTCAACCCGGCGGACGTGCGCGCTTTCCAGGCCATGGACGCACCGTTGAAGATAAAGATACACATGGCCAGGGAGGATGGGCGTCTCTATGACCTGGAACGGAATGTACTGTCCAGACTGCGCCGCGTGGTGCCTCGAATCCAGATCACCTATGCCGAGACTTCGTCGAAAGGACTGTTCGGCGCGGCGGAGAGCGATACCTACGGCCTGATCGAGTATGATTACCGGGGCAGGCACGATCAGAGTTACTCGACCAGCCCCCGGGAAATACTGCCCCTGATCCATGCGCTCGCGGACCAGAAGGTCGTTCCGGCAGCGATGCCCGAATACACCGGTCATCCACTGGTGGCCGATGCGAACCCTGTAAGCTGGTGGTTCTACCTGATCCTGCCGCTGGCTTTTCTGCTTGCTGCCTGGCGTATGCGCCAGCCGCAGCTGTTTCCCCTGTCTTTTCGGGAGCATG
Organism: Thiolapillus brandeum; assembly: GCA_011051425.1. Taxonomy (GTDB): domain Bacteria; phylum Pseudomonadota; class Gammaproteobacteria; order Chromatiales; family Chromatiaceae; genus Thiolapillus; species Thiolapillus brandeum_A. The sequence continues at coordinate 1,570 of DRLF01000067.1, forward strand.
TCCGATGAAAACTGAAAACAGATTTTTTCCTGTCCTGATTGCCATCCTGCTGTTCTCCCCATCTGCCTTTGCGCAGGATGCGGACGGTGCCGGTGCAACCGCTATTACCGAGGACTATTCTGCGGAGACGGTTGGCGCACCCCCACAGTCTTTCGCGCCTGCCGTGGGTAACTGGCTCATCGGTATTGATCAGGGCAACAAGGTGCTGGTCGTCGATGGCAGCAAGTGGCAGCGCGGACAGACTTCCGCAGGACTGGCCGACAAAGCCCGGGCGCTCTATGGTGAACGCTACGCGGAGTTTCTCGACAACGTCAAGGCTTATGCCTACTTTCCCTTTGCCGTCTTCAGGCGTGTGGACAATTTTTCCAATGGCACCATTTCCATGCGCTTCAAGTCCATTGCCGGGCGCATCGATCAGGGTGCTGGCATTCTTTTCGACCTGAAGCCCAACGGCGACTATTACGCGCTGCGTGCCAATCCCCTGGAAAACAACCTGGTGCTCTGGCGCTTCAGGCATGGCAAGCGAAGTTCGGTTAGCTGGGTGAGAAATGTCGTCACGGCTTCGCGCCAGTGGCACGATATCGCGCTGAAAGTCCGGGGCAGACACATCGAAGGCTATGTCAACGGCAAGAAGTATCTGGAGTACGAACTGCCCGCAGCCGTATCCGGCAAGACAGGCATCTGGACCAAGGCGGACAGTGTGGTGTTTTTCGACGACTACAGGGTCGAGCACTGAACAGCCTGTCGTTTGCGATCCTGCGATATCAGTTGGCGTCCGGTGTCAGGCCAAAACAGAAGCTGACCGCTTTCTTATCGGGACGATTCTCCATGCGGGTCCCGCCGCCATGGAATTCGGCGATGAGCTTGACCAGGTACAATCCCAGCCCCAGGTGCGGTTGCTCCTGCCGCTTCTCACGCAGGGATACCATGGACTGAAACAGGTCCATGTTCGTCGGGATGGCCGGACCCTGGTTGCTCACGCAGACGAATACCTGCTGTTGTTCCCGAACGAGCCGTACTGCTATGGGTGTGCCGGACTGGTGGAAGTCCACGGCGTTGTCCAGCAGTTTTTCCAGCGCCTGGTGAACCAGTTCCGGGGAGCCGGATATCCTGCAAGCCACGCAGGGCTGCAGTTCGAATGTCAACCCGGGGTGGATGCTGGCGTAGTTTTCCAGGCTGAAAGCCAGCAGCTCGCACAGGTCGAACGGCTGGACCTCGACCTGCTCCAGTGCTTTTTCCAGCCGCGTGGCTTCCTGCAGTTGCCGCAGGATCAGTTCTAGCCTGTCCACGCCTTTCTGCGCACGTTGCAGGTAAGCCTGCTTTTCTTTCGCATCGTCCACCAGTGAGCTGTTTTCCAGGGAGGTGCGGATAATGGCCAGGGGCGTGCGGAACTCGTGGGACAGGCGCGAAGCCATGGCCTGCAGATAGCGGTTGTATTCCTGCAGGCGTGACAGCACGTTGGAAAAGCTCTGGCCCAGGTCGGCGATCTCATCGCGGGAGCGGCTGACCTGGATTTCGCCGATGATACGGCCGTCCGGCGCCACGGCCTTTTCCATCTGGTTGTGCAGGCGGCGGATTCTCGACGTCAGCAGGCTCGCAAATCCGAGCAGGGCCAGGGCAACCACCACGAACAGGGTGAAGGTGATGACCAGCAGCCGCTGCATGGCCTGATTCTGCAGGGAGAGTATGCTGCCTGTGGTCTGCTCCAGCATGACGGCCCCCCGGATCTTGCCGTCACTGAAGACGGGCCGGGCGGTGGCGATGACCAGGGTTTCACTGCCGGGCATGCGATAGCGCCGGGTGGCGGTTTTTCCCTGCAGCGCCGATATCACCGGTTCACCGCTAAGGCGAACGCTGTTTTCTTCAATGGGAGGCGCATCGCCTGCCCGGTGCTGCAGAATCAGGTCGATGATTTTCCGCAGTAGCCAGGGTGCGGCAGTTTTGCTCTGGGGGGCAGTGTCTTCCAGGTTGCCCGAGCGTGTCAGCACCCAGCCCTGGTCATCGGTGATCCGGATACGGCTCTGGGGAAGGTCGATGTTGGCGATGATGCGGTTCAGCTCGTGGGAAGGCTGGATGAGTCTGCCTGCCTTGTGGGAGTCTTCCATGCTGGCCGTGGCAAGCTTGTGGCCGGCGCCGTCCATGACCCGGATACTCATGCCGGACGCCATCAGTCTTTTCGGAATGCGCATTTCCAGGTTGTAACCGCTGGCGATTTCCTGCCATTCGCCCTGCAGGCGGAAGTCACCGGGGCCGGACTGATCACCGTTCAGGCGGTGAGTGATGACCGTACCTGGTGCTCTTGGCGCGATCAGGTAGCTGCGGGACAGGCCGTTGTCGTCCACCAGGAAGAGCTCCACCTGATTTGAACGGCCATAGGAGATAATCCTGCCACCGGCATAGCGGGGCGGCGGGGTGATCACGTGGATGAGGAGATGGAAATAGCCGGGTGAGGCGCGGAGCAGCACCTGAAACGCAAGGCCGTCAGCCGATGAAAACTGCTGCGCCAGGGGCAGGATGTCCTGCCAGTCGTCTGCATAACCGTCGATGATCACCGGAAGGTACGGATGGACGTAGAGCGCGCCGGGTCCCGCTTCTTTTTCAGAAAATGCGGGATTGTCCTGGACCAGCAGGGCCAGAGCCTGGGTGGTGGTTGCCAGATTGTGATCCTGGGCGTCGCGGAGGAAGGTTTCCATCTCCCGGATGAACTGGTAGCCGGCAACGGGAATGGCGATGAGGCTCAGGGATACCAGCAGCAGCTTGAAGCGTATGCCAAAGCGCTTCTTCACGCTCATTCGATCCAGCGGTAGCCGATGCCGTACACCGCCTCGATCCGGTCGAAGGCCGGGTCCACTTCCTGAAATTTCCTGCGTATGCGGCGGATATGGGAAGTGATGGTGCTGCTGTCCACCACGATGCTGGCGGCTTCCATGAGCTGGTCCCGCGATTTCACGTGGCCGGGGTGCAGTGCCAGGGCATGCAGCATCCACAGTTCGGTGACGGTCAGTTCCACCGGCTGCTGTTTCCAGTGGGCGCTGAGGCGGTCCATGTCCAGTGCGAGATCGCCCTGCTGCAGCTGATTCTCACGGCTGTTCTGCGCCATCACCGCCACGCGCCGGAACAGCGCGGCAACCCTGGCGGTCAGGTGAGGCAGGCTGATGTCCTTGGTGAGGTAGTCGTCGGCGCCGAGACGGAGGCCGGAAACCACGTCGATGTCGCTGTCCCTGGCGCTGAGAAAGATGATGGGCAGGGCTGGCGCTGCGCTGCGCAGTTCCCGGCACAGTTCGAATCCCCCGTCGATTTCATCTCCCAGGCCGATATCCAGTATGGCCAGGTCCGGCAGCCGGGTGGCGAAGCTCTCTAGCGCTTCGCGGCGGCTGGCATAGGTCCGTACCCTGTACCCCTGGCGCTGGAACAGCTCCGCGTAGTTGGCGCGGATATCGGCCTCGTCTTCCACGATGGCAATCGTCTTGCTCATGCCTCAGCGCAGGGCAGGGTGGACGACGGCGCCGTTTTCCACGTTGATGGCGGCTTTCAGAACATCATCTTCCCGCCAGTCGTCTCCTGCCAGGCGCTGGCAATAGGGCAGCAGGCTGGCAGACAGGGCAAGGGATGCCGTTCTGGGCACTGCGCCGGGGATGTTGGTGACGCAGAAATGGGAAACACCACATTCCCGGTAGACCGGATCGTCATAGGTGGTGGGACGGGTGGTTTCTATACAGCCACCCTGGTCCACGGCAATGTCCACGATGACGCTACCGGGCTGCATGGAACAGACCTGTTCGCGGGAAACGATCTTCGGAGCCTTTGCACCGGGGATCAGAACGGCACCGATGAGCAGGTCCGCCCGGGAAACCTGCTCATCCAGGGCATCCCGATACGGGTAGAGCGCCGTGATGTTGCTGCCCATGGCCATCATGGCATCCAGCTTGCCCGGCTGCCTGTCGAAGACCACCACCTCGGCGCCCATGCCGGCGGCCAGGTGGGTTGCATTGCCACCGGCGTTGCCTGCGCCGATGATCACGACCTTTCCCCGCTGCGTGCCCGGCAAACCGCCCAGCATCAGACCTTTGCCACCGGAGGGGCGGTGCAGGTAATGGGTGCCTGCCTGTATGGCGATGCGCCCGGCGATGTTGCTCATGGGGGAGAGAATGGGCAGCCGATGCTGCTCTTCCACGGTTTCGAAAGCAATGGCGGTCAGACCGATCTCACACAGCTTTTGCGTCAGTCCGGGAAGCGCCGCCAGGTGCAGGAAGCTGAACAGCAGGTGATCGGGCCGCAACAGTTCCAGTTCCTTGCCCACGGGTTCCTTGACCTTGAGAATGAGTTGCGCCTGACCGTAGACATCGGCAGCGCCCGGCAGCACCTGAATGCCTGCCCCGGCATAGTCCTCGTCGCTGAATCCGCTGGCTTCACCCGCGCCGGACTGGATGCTCACCTGGTGGCCTGCATGCACCAGGTCGGCAGCCGCCTGCGGAACCAGCGCCACCCGGCCTTCCAGGGGTTTGATCTCTTTGGGTATGCCAATTCTCATGTGTTAGGATTTGCCCCATATTCAAAAGTACATCGATTATAAACCAAGGAGTATTCCCGTGAGTGAAACCAGACATTGCCCGCTACTGATCCTGGGCTCCGGCCCTGCCGGTTACACTGCTGCCATCTACGCGGCACGCGCCAACCTGAACCCCGTGCTGATCACCGGCATGGAACAGGGTGGCCAGCTCATGACCACCACTGACGTGGACAACTGGCCCGGCGACAACGATGGCGTGCAGGGTCCGGATCTGATGGAGCGCATGAAGCAGCATGCCGAACGCTTCGAGACCGAGATTGTTTTCGATCACATCCACACCGCCGAACTCACCCAGCGGCCTTTCACGCTGAGCGGCGATGCGGGCACCTACACCTGTGATGCGCTGATCATCTGCACCGGCGCGTCAGCCCGCTATCTGGGGCTGCCTTCGGAAGAGGCCTTCAAGGGCAAGGGCGTTTCCGCCTGCGCCACCTGTGACGGTTTTTTCTATCGCAACCAGAAAGTGGCTGTCATTGGCGGCGGCAACACGGCGGTGGAAGAGGCGCTCTATCTGTCCAATATCGCTGCGGAGGTGATTCTGGTGCACCGCCGGGACGAGCTGCGTGCCGAAAAGATCCTGCAGAAACACATTCTGGAGAAGGCGGAAAACGGCAACATCACCATCATGTGGGACAGCACCCTGGACGAGGTGCTGGGTGACGACAGCGGCGTTACCGGGATGCGCATCAGGAACGTCAAGGACGGTTCCACCCAGGATATCGAACTCCAGGGCGTGTTCATTGCTATCGGTCACAGTCCCAACACCAGCCTGTTCGAAGGCCAGCTGGAAATGAACAACGGTTACCTGAAAGTGCAGAGCGGTACGGAAGGCAATGCCACTGCAACATCCATCGAAGGCGTGTATGCGGCCGGTGACGTGGCCGATCATGTCTACCAGCAGGCGGTAACTTCCGCGGCCAGTGGCTGCATGGCAGCCCTGGATGCTGAAAAATACCTCGACGCACTGGAGAAATGATACTTGCTGTTCTCCCTGGACGAACGCCGGCCGGGAGAGCCGTTTCCCGATCCGTCACTGGCAGAAAAAGACCCCGACGGTCTGCTGGCCGTCGGGGGTGACCTGACACCTGAACGGATCGTCCAGGCCTATCGCCAGGGCATCTTCCCCTGGTACGGGGATGATCAGCCCATCCTGTGGTGGAGTCCTGATCCCCGCATGGTGCTTTTTCCGGACGACCTGCACGTCAGCCGCAGCCTGGCCAAGGAACTGCGGCGGGGGCGTTTCCAGGTTACCTTCGACCTGGCTTTCGACCAGGTTATCGAGTCCTGCGCCCAGCCGCGCAAGGATGAACCCAGTACCTGGCTGATGCCGGAAATGATTGCCGCCTATCAGGAATTGCATCGGCTGGGTATTGCCCATTCCGTGGAAACCTGGCATGACGGCGAGCTGGTAGGCGGGCTCTATGGCAACGCACTGGGCAGCGTGTTTTTTGGCGAGTCCATGTTCAGCCGCATGTCGAATGCATCCAAGGTCGCTTTCGTGTGCCTGGTGCGCAGCCTTTCCCGCACCGGTTACAGTCTCGTCGACTGTCAGATCTTCACTCCACACCTGCAGTCACTGGGAGCGGGCCTGATTCCCCGCGAGCGGTTTCTTTCCCTGCTCAACGACAGTGTGAATGATCTTCGCCGCTTTCCACTGGAAGTATCATGCGCCTGAGTCTTGGCCTGACCCAGGAGCATTCCTGCAGCTACCTCGAAAAC
>DRLF01000068.1 GCA_011051425.1 Thiolapillus brandeum
AAGACAATCACTGGAAGATTCAAGGTGGCAGGATACACTCAAAGCACTTGAATCCATTGAGGCAGGTAAATCCATTGATGAATCGGATGTGAATGCCTGGTTGAATAGCTGGGGCACCAAGGATCGCAAATCTCCACCTGAATCATGAAAATAAGGTATTCGCCGGAGTCAATCGATGATCTCCAAAGAGTGGTGGAATTTGTAGATGTGAAAAACCCGTTCGCAGCCCGTCGAATAGCAATAGATCTTCAAGAGGGTGTTGAAAAGCTGAAGCAATTTCCAAAAATTGGCCTCCCCGTTTTGAAAGCCTCCGATCCAGAGCAAATCCGCGATCTCTATATAACCAACTACACGGTACGTTACCTTATCGCAGAAGAAATTATATATGTATTGAGAATCTGGCACGACAAAGAGAATGAAAGGAATTTATAAAAAAACATAGACTTGGATAACTACGTGCTGTATTTAAGGCTTGAGAATTCTGGCCGTTTTATGTGGTTTTATAGATTGACAGACACAACTCCTCCTCTGTAGCATTCAAGTAATCTATTGAATAATACAAGAAGGTTGCTCAGCAACACTCGGAGGAGTACATTATGGCACTGAACGACTGGGTTCTGGCGCATGAAGTCCAGATACGTTTGGGATTCTTTTTTGGCATTTTCGCCATCATGGCGGCATGGGAACTGGTGGCTCCCCGCCGCAGGCTGATTGCTTCCAAAGCCATCCGCTGGGGCAATAACCTGGGGCTGGTGTTTCTCAACAGCCTGGTGCTGCGGCTGCTGTTTCCTGCCGCTGCCGTGGGCGTTGCTGCCGTTGCCCATGCCCGGGGCTGGGGGCTGTTCAACTATTACCCCATCAGTTTTCCCCTTGCCGTGATCGTCTCGGTCATCATCATGGATGCGGTCATCTATCTGCAGCATGTCATGGTACATGCCGTACCCCTGCTGTGGCGGCTGCACCGGGTACATCATGCCGATCTGGACTATGACGTGACTACCGGGGCACGCTTTCATCCCCTGGAAATCATCCTGTCCATGCTGATCAAGTTCGCTACCATCCTGCTGCTGGGTCCGCCGGTTGTGGCGGTGGTGATCTTCGAAGTGCTGCTCAATGCCACGGCTATGTTCAACCACGGCAATGTAAAGCTCCCCGCTTCTGTAGACCGGGTGCTGCGCTGGTTCGTGGTGACCCCGGACATGCACCGGGTGCACCACTCGGTGGAAGATGATGAGGCCAACAGCAATTTCGGCTTCAACCTGCCCTGGTGGGATCGCCTGTTCGGCACCTATCGCGACCAGCCCCGTGCCGGACACGAAGGCATGACTATCGGCATCCACAAATACCGTGACCCGAAACAGGTCAGCTGGCTGCCCGGCATCCTGCTGTTCCCTTTCCAGGGGAAAATAACCGGCTACGCCATCAACCGCCGCGAGTGGGACAGCAGCAGTGAACCATAGGCTGCTGCGCTGGCTGTTGCTGGTTGTCATTGGTGCAGGTATCGTGCTGGCCGTTATCTACCGGGATCGTTTCGATGCCCAGGCGCTGACGCTGTGGGTCGACCAGGCAGGCAACGCCGGTCCGCTGCTGTTCATGGCCGTCTACGCCGTCGCCACGGTGCTGTTTCTGCCGGGTTCGGTGCTAACCCTGGCCGGCGGTGCGCTGTTCGGCCCTGTGCTGGGCACCTTCTACAACCTTACCGGCGCGACCATGGGTGCTGCGCTGGCTTTTCTTGTCGCACGCTATCTTGCCTCCGACTGGGTGGAGAAGAAGACCGCCGGACGCCTGCAGCAGCTCAAGCAGGGCGTGGAACAAGAAGGCTGGCGGTTCGTGGCCTTTGTACGACTGGTGCCCCTGTTCCCCTTCAATCTGCTCAACTACGCACTGGGGCTGACGCGCCTGAAGTTCTCTCACTATGTCATCGCCAGCTATGTATTCATGCTGCCCGGCGCCTTTGCCTACACCTATCTGGGTTATGCTGGCCGCGAAGCCATCGCAGGCGGAGAGGCTGTCGTACAGAAGGGCCTGCTGGCATTGGGCCTGCTGGCCATGGTGGCCTTTCTGCCGCGCCTGGTTTCCTGGTTCAGACGGGACAACCGGCTGTCTCTGGAAGCGCTCAAACAACAGCTCGATTCAGACAACGGCCTACTTCTGCTGGACGTGCGCAGCACCAAAGACTTCAACGGTGAACTCGGCCATGTGAACGCCGCCCTCAATATTCCCCTGGAAGAGCTGGCGCAACACATCGGCGACCTTTCTGCCTACAGGGAAAGGCCCGTTGCCATCATCTGCACTACTGACCGCAAATCGAAAAAGGCCGCCCGTCTGCTGAACAAGGCTGGCTTTTCCGACGTGAGGGTGGTCGCAGGTGGCATGACACAATGGAACCAGTACAATTGGCCTATCGAGCACGACGGCCCACACTGACCGGAAACCATGGATCTTACTGAACAAGTCAAGCACTACTATGGCAAGGTGCTGCAGGGCAGCGATGACCTGAAGACCGATGCCTGCTGCACCACTGACGCCGCCCCCGCCCATATCCGGGCGCTGATGACGGACATCCACCCTGAAGTGTCCTCCCGCTACTACGGCTGCGGGCTGGTGGTCCCCGAACTGCTGGAAGGCTGCCGTATTCTGGACCTGGGCAGTGGCAGCGGCCAGGACGTCTTTCTGCTATCCGCTCTGGCAGGAGAGCAGGGGGAAGTGGTCGGCGTGGACATGACGCCGGAGCAACTGGAAGTCGCCCGAAAGCACGAAGCCTGGCATCAGGAAAAATACGGCTATTCGCGGCCCAACACCCGTTTTCTCGAAGGGCGGCTGGAACAGCTGGATGCGCTGGATCTGGAGCCCGGCTCCTTCGATATAGTGGTTTCCAATTGCGTCCTCAACCTTGTGCCCGACAAGGAAGCGGTGCTTTCGGGTGTTTTCCGGCTGCTCAGATCCGGTGGTGAGTTTTACTTCTCTGATGTGTATGCCGACCGGCGGCTGTCCGAGGCGCTGAAGGCCGATCCCGTGCTCTACGGCGAATGCCTGTCCGGCGCCCTGTACTGGAACGATTTCCTGCAACTGGCCAAACAGGCCGGCTTTGCCGATCCCCGGCTGGTTACCGATCGTCCCCTGTCCGTCGACGATCCTGCCCAGCAGGAAAAGCTGGGCAACGCCCGCTTCTTTTCCGCCACTTACCGGCTGATCAAACTGGACGGGCTGGAAAGTCACTGCGAGGACTACGGGCAGGCCGTGCGCTACAAGGGAAGCATCCCCCATCATGAACACAGCTTCACCCTGGACAGGCATCATGTGATCGAATCCGGGCGTGTGTTCCCTGTCTGCGGCAACACTTGGCGCATGCTGCACGAGACGCGCTTCGCACCACATTTCGACTTTTTCGGTGATTTCAGCAGCCACTTCGGTATATTCGCCGGTTGCGGCACGGGCCTGCCCTTCGAGACAGCAGACACGCAATCCACCAGCGGCTGTTGCTGAGCCATGCATGCCACCCTGCCCCTGCTGAAGGAAACCGACTTCCCGCCCCTGGTGCGGGACAGCCTGACCACGCTGCAGGTCAACCTGGGATACCGCTGCAACCAGAGCTGCCTGCACTGCCATGTGAATGCCAGCCCCAGGCGACCGGAACAAATGGCGCGGGAGACTGTGGAACTGGTACTGGAAGTTCTGCAGCGGCAAAAGCTGCGAACCCTCGATCTCACCGGCGGCGCACCCGAACTCAATCCCCATTTCCGTTACCTGGTCAGCGAAGCCACGCGACTGGGCGTGCAGGTCATCGACCGCTGCAACCTCACCATCCTGCAGGAACCCGGTCAGGAAGACCTGGCGGATTTTCTCGCAGAACAGGGGGTGGAAATCAC
>DRLF01000069.1 GCA_011051425.1 Thiolapillus brandeum
AAACGCCCCGCCTCTCCCTGGCCAAGCTCAAGGCATGGACAGGCGCGGAAGAGAGGGAAGCCCACCAGTTGCTGTATCACCTGCAATCCCAATCACTGATTCACGGCCTGGAGGATCCCCTGACCTGCCCTTCGGGTCCACTTGAAGAAGTTCTTCCGACTCTACTGCCTGCTTTGTCCGGTGAGGGGAAATCTTTGCTCGCCGATGATCAGGGCTTCTACGTGGCATCGTCCGGCTTTCCACATGAATCAGCCGAGGAACTGGCAGCCCTAAGCGCTGACTTGGGCATTTTGCACAAGCGCCATATACACCTATTGGTCAACAATCTGGGTTACCGCGCCAATGCATGGATGCTGGGAGACGCAGCAGGCGATAGCCAGATCGGATTCTGGCCTCTCTATATAGGCCATCAGCGCTTTTCTCTTGTTGTCGGAGGCATACCTCGTCTCAGTCAACAAGCCTTTACCGAACTGGCTTGGATTCTGGGAGTACGCTATGGAATCTAGGCATCCTCTTATAACCAGACAAAACCTTCAACAGAATGCGCTTTGCGGCGCAAACTGTTTCTCAATACATCTCAACTAATACGGAGTAAAAGAAAATGCGATCTGACATGCTCAATTCCATTTTAAACGAACTCAACAGCACTTCTGCGGATATCGAAGCCTCGGGTGTTATTTCCACAGACGGCCTTATGATGGCATCGCAGTTGCCCGCCGGCCTGGATGAAGATCGCGTTGGTGCGATGAGTGCGGCAATGCTGTCTCTTGGTGACCGAACCGCTTCCGAACTGGGCCGTGGTGAACTTGACCAGGTATTGATCAAAGGAAAAGAGGGTTATGTACTCATGGTATATGCCGGCAGTGAAGCCGTAGTTACCGTCATGGCAAAAGCAAACGCTAAACTCGGGCTGATCTTTCTTGACGTAAAGCGGGCGGCTGAACAGCTCGCCAAGCTGTTGTAATCACTTATAACTAATTGCAAGACAGCTGAAACATGCTTCGTTTTGTCACTAGCCGTCTTGGGAGGTAATTATGGTTGGCAATGCATTTTTCTTTCAACGTCTCAATGATCATATCCAGTATCTGAGAAAGATTCAGGGCGCAATTGAAGACAAGAACAATTTTGAAGGTACCGATCCCCATCACTGCAAACTAGGCGAATGGCTGTATGGCACTGGCCCTGAAGAAGCCGCTGCTATAAGTAATGAAACGAGAACCATTTTTGATGAACTATTCGAGCCACACGAGCGTTTCCACAATGCCAGTCATCGGGCGCTGGAAAAGCATGCCGCTGGTGATCACGAGGGTTGCGAGAAAGAAATGACAGAAATGCACACCCTTTCTGGTGTATTGGTGAACATTCTTATCAAACTGGACGACCTGTCTCATTAGCATCTAAACGACAACAGACAGGAGGAGAACCAAACCATGCAAGACATGAGCCCTTCAGACATACAGGGTGATTTCCGTAAAACAACGCTCAATCACTACGATGGCAGCCAGCGGGTTGTACTGGTCACAGACAACGAAACGCCCTATCCGGAAGGAAAACTGATCGTATCCCGTACGGATACAAACGGCAACATCACCCACTGCAACCGCTCTTTTGTAGATATGTCCGGGTACGATGAATCCGAAATCATCGGACAGCCACATGCATTGCTGCGGCACCCGGACATGCCTGCAGCGGCCTTCGAGGATTTGTGGAAAACAGTACAAAACGGTAACAAATGGCACGGATATGTCAAGAACCTGCGTAAAGACGGAGGTTACTATTGGGTCTACGCGACAGTTATTCCCAATGTGCGTAACGGAAAAATTGTCGGCTATACCTCGGTACGCCGCAAGCCTTCACGTAAAAAGGTGGAAGAAGCCATTTCAACCTACGCCAACATGAGTTAACCATCGCTGGAGAAAACCCAATGCCCTATCAATTTACCGTCAGCCCGGATTTTGGACCCGATCAACTCGCCGGATGGCACATTTTCAACACCTGGCTACAACGTCAGCTGGAAACAGACATCCATTTCGAGACTTTTGACAATTTTGATAGCCAGCGTCAGGCTATTGCCAAAGACCAGGTGGATATCATTTATGCCAACCCTTACGATGCTTCTTTCCTGGTGCGCGAGAAAGGCTTCGTAGCAGTCGCAACACCTCAGAAGCCGGACGAAACAACCATTGTTGCTCTGGCAGAAGGTCCGACCCAAAGCATCGAAGAGCTCACACCTGGCTGTAAAATCGCTCAAACAGATGACCCGGATATCAGCATGATGGGTATGATGATGCTGGAACCGGCAAATCTGGACAGTAACAATACCGTACTCCTACCCCAGAACAGCTATATTCAGGTGGCAAAAGCGCTGATTCAGGGCAAGGCTGATATCGGATTCTTTTTAACAGATGCCTTCGATTCACTATCGACTCTGATCAAGGGCCAGCTGCGGTCCCTGGTAACCAGTGATATACAAGTGGTTTCCCATGCCTTGCTATTGGGGCCGGAACTGGCCGCAAGGAAACAGGAACTTAGCCAGAAACTCGCTGACATGAGTAACGATGCCCAAGGTAACAGTTTACTGGAAAGCCTGGGCTTCACTGCCTGGACTCCGATGGATGAAGAGGAAATGGAGTTTATGATCGACTTGATCGAAGCATTGGCAGCCTAAAAAATCGCGCCATACGTCCGCCCACTGTCGCTGTTCGACAATGGGCGAATTCTCTCGTCGACATTGCAACATGGAACTATGATGACCAAACTTCTCATCGAGTATAATGGTGATCCAGAAACACATTTCAGCACAAATGTGTTTTCGGAACCGGCATTCCTGGTTCCCAGTAGCAGGAAACTACAGCTAGGTGCCCTTGCGCAAGAAAGAACCCTCCATTCCTACCTGGCGCACCGCATAACCCGCAACCCACTGGATCTTAAAGCGCACACGCAACGAATCTTTCTTAATCTGGAACAGGAACGTCGGGCAGCCACTTACTCTGCTCTGCTGGATTTGTTCATCGCGCTGGGGGATCGTGCGCAATCATTGCGAAAGCATTTGCTTCAGCGCCGCAAACCTTTATTGGAACCTGAGCAGCAAAAGTTTTTTCAGAATTGGCTGGAACACCCCTCTGAAAGTATTCCGGATCATGCACAAAGCGACAGCAGTTTACTCTATAAAATCGAAAAATCTTCTCTGCCGCTTATCGAAAAAGTTAAAAGCAAGCCTGATTCCAAAGCATGCGAACCTTTGACCGAAGCACGCGAATACTTGGAATATGGCCAGTTTGAACAGGCAATGGATGTATTGGAAACGGCCACGATAGAAGGAACAGCTACTGATCCCGAACTGCTGAACGAGCTGCTTGCCATATATGAGCATGCCCGGCTATTCGAACGCTATGACGCCCATACAAAAGCGATGCAACGAGCAGGTCATCACTTATCCAACCATTGGCTATCCTTCAGAAACAACAAACGCTGAATACTCGAAACATAGCCCCTCCCTCAGATTCGGCCTGACGTGATCGAACACTATCGTCTCTGGACCTAAAAACGAGGGTCGCCTGCCACCGAATCCTAAGACTCCCCACTGCTTACCCATCACACCGTATCAGAAGGAAAACAGTGCATATCTGATACATCAACAAAGACAAGTGAACATGACCCAGAGGTGTACCAAAGTCTTTCACCAAGCCGACGATATGTTTGCCATCCTCCTGTTTCACCTTTTTCCATAATCTATTTCACAATCTGGTCGGGTATTTTATATACCCGAAATTGCACCAGCCGTTCCTTATTTTCATGTGACACAGACCACAGCATAATTTGTGTCAGTTGAAACACATCACAGACATTCTTGCAGAAATTCGATCAAGAAACGCCCATTGCATTGTTTCTGCCATGAACAAAACGATCAGGTGACAGGTAATGAATAGCAATCAATCAATTTTCGGTAAAGGCCTAACAGTTGTATTGCCGGCACTGCTGCTTATGTGTGGCTTTACCTTGACAGCAGTTTCAGCAAATGAGCTGACGATTGGAGCCGCCATTAACAAGGCCGGCAAACAGCGCATGATAACCCAGCGTGTCCTCAAGGACTACGCGCTCGCCGGCATGCATATCGAACTCGGTGATCCTGCAGGGGACCTGAAAAACCTGATCGCGCTGTTCGACAGCAGCCTCGCCGATCTGAAACAGTTTTCCACCAGTGACGAACTGAACAAGAGCCTTGCATCCATCGAAAAGCAATGGACGCCCATCAGGGCCACGCTGCAGGATGCTCCTGACAGAGCCAGGGCAGCCAGCCTGCAGGAAGAGCTGGACGAGCTTCTGGCGGCCTGCCACAAGAACACCCTTCTGATCGCGAAGAGCGCCAACAACAAGACAGGCGATATCGTCAACCTCGCCGGCAGACAGCGCATGCTTTCACAGCGTATGGCGGCATTGTACATGCTGAAAGCATGGAAGCTGGACGATCCGAAATTCCGGGAAAAACTGACCGGCGCCATGGACGAGTTTTCGGCCGCGCAAAAAACCCTGGAAGCGTCCCCCCTCTCCAGCGATGAAATTCAGGCCCTGCTGGCGAGGGTAAAAAAATCCTTTGCCTGGTTTGAAATGATGGGCAGGTCATCCTCAAACCGTGTGATCCCCAATCTCATCAACAAATCGGCCAACAGCATCCAGGCCGATATGGACAAGGCTACGGCACTGTATGCCCATGCCAATCAATAAACCCTTACCTGCAATACATGGAGATAGACTCATGAACCAACTCAAGAAATCCATCCGGATCCTTCTCGTTTGTACAGCAGCATTCCTGTTTGCCGGTACTGCTTTTGCCAATGCCGAAAAACCCGCAAGCAGCGGTGACAGCAATCTGGCCAATCTTATCGATATCGCCGGCAAACAGCGCATGCTTTCACAGAAAATCGCCAAGGCGTATTTTTTCTACGGCAAAGGCATTCGTCCGGACAAAACCCGCAAACAACTCCTCGACAGCATCCGGGAATTCGACCGTAATTTCGAGGTCATCAGGAAATCCACAGATAACCCCGGCGTGCAGGATATGCTGGTTTTTATCGAAATGGCGAAGGATGAGCTGGCCCAGCTGGCCAAGCAGCCCTACAACAAGGAAAACGCCTCACTCGTATTGGACTACAGCGAAACCATGCTGGAAGGCAGCCAGGATATCGTGTCCCGGCTGGAAGCAGAATCCAAGCTGAAGAAAGAAGCCATCGTCAACCTGGCCGGACGCCAGCGTATGCTCACCCAGCGCATCGCGAAATACTACATCGCCTATCAGGCGGGCTTCCACGATCACAACACGGTGGATCAGCTGAATACGGCCGTGAAGGAATTCGAGCAGGCCCAGACCGCGCTCATCAAAGCCAAGCGCAATACACCCCAGATCAAGGCAGAGCTGGAAAAGGTCAAAAAACTGTGGCACGTGGTAGCCAAGTTCTACAAGGACGTGGAAAGAGGTGGCCTCCCCGTCATCGTGCTGGCCACCACCGATAACATCATGGCTACCATGAACCAGGTTACTCACCAGTATGTGGAACTGTTGGGCTCCTGAGTCCTGCGCATCAATCCCTAACCGTTTGGAGTACAAGACATGAATTACACAATTATCAGCGCACTCGTGTTCGGTGTCATGCAGATACACGGACACGCCACCTTATCAACAGCCACCGCCGGCGAAATCGACCTGGTGGGCAAGCACCTGGTAGCTGACCGGGATATGGCTGTGGAATGGACCAGAGATGCCAATCTCGTCAAGACCCTGTGCAGCAATGACAGCCCCTTGTGGAAAAGCTTCGACCCGGCTTCCGTCAAACAGGGTACCGGCAGAAGCGCCGCAGAAATCTGTGCCCAGAACGGACTCATGAACTGGTACGAGGCCAAGGCCTGGATCGGCGTGCTCAACAAGCACGCCTACCTCGGGCACAGTGACTGGCGGTTGCCCCGGATACAACAGAAGGACAGCAGTTGCTCCCTGCACATTCAGGCCGATCAGGCCGGTAACACCGTCAGTCTGGGTCACGGTTGCCTCAACAGCGAACCCGGACACCTTTTCCATGCTTCCCTGGACAATCCGGTCTATGAGGGTTCGGCATGTCAGGACAATTGTCTGACCAACCACGGTCCTTTCAGCAACCTGTCAGGCAACATGTACTGGACAGATACCGAAATAGCTTTCGATACTTCCCTGGTCGGTGTATTCGATCCCAGCAACGACTGGCAGGATGCTGAAAAGAAAACCTCCGATCTGCTGCAGGTCTGGCCCGTACACGCGTTGTAAACCGCCACCTGATTGGCTGCTGGGCCTCACGGATATTGGAGTTTTAGTTTTAATCCGGATATTTCACCGGAATGCACATTTTCCCCGGAGAGATTTTCGTCCAGATCGTTAGTGTGAAAATAAGCTTAAACCATTGATATTGTTGCATTCTGTATGATACGGTTTCGCGCCATGGCTGTAGGGCTTCAGCCCGACAACGGCGGCCACAACGGAGCAATGTCGGACTGAAGTCCGACCTACGGACACGGGCTTTTCCATCATCAGGGGTGTGACCAGAGGACTCATGAAGGTTAGAACGGCCTGCACCGGAATGACATTTTTTACAGCTGCTTTGTCGTAATCCTCCCCCAAACAAAAAGCCCCCAGCCCTGTAAAAGGCCGGGGGCTTTTTGTTCGCGGCAGGTGGCTTACATCATGCCGCCCATACCGCCCATGCCACCCATATCAGGCATGGCAGGTGCAGCCGCTTCTTCCTTCGGCTCTTCCGCCACCATGCACTCGGTGGTGATCATCAGGCCGGCGACAGAAGCAGCATTCTGCAGTGCGCTGCGGGTTACTTTGGTGGGATCGAGAATACCCATCTCCACCATATCGCCATATTCACCGTTGGCTGCATTGTAACCGTAGTTGCCATCGCCATTGGCGACTTCATTCTGAACGACAGAAGGCTCGCCACCGGCATTGGCCACTATCTGGCGCAGGGGCTCTTCCATGGCACGACGGGTCAGGGTGATACCCACGTTCTGGTCTTCGTTGTCACCGCTCAGGCCGTCGATGGCGCGCTCGGCGCGAACCAGGGCCACACCACCGCCGGGTACGATGCCTTCTTCAACAGCCGCACGGGTAGCGTGCAGCGCATCTTCGACGCGGGCTTTCTTTTCTTTCATTTCCACTTCCGTGGCGGCTCCCACCTTGATCACGGCAACACCGCCAGACAGCTTGGCCAGGCGCTCCTGCAGCTTTTCGCGGTCGTAGTCCGAAGTGGTTTCTTCAGCCTGAGCACGAATCTGCTCACAACGGGCTTTGATGTCATCTGCACTGCCCGCACCATCGATGATGGTGGTCTCTTCCTTGGAGATGCTGACCTTCTTGGCGGTACCCAGGTCATCCAGGGTAGCCTTTTCCAGGGAAAGTCCAACCTCTTCGGAAATCACGGTACCACCGGTGAGAATAGCGATATCCTGCAGCATAGCCTTGCGGCGGTCACCAAAGCCCGGCGCCTTCACGGCGGCTACCTTGACGATACCGCGCATGGTGTTCACGACCAGCGTCGCCAGCGCCTCGCCTTCCACATCTTCTGCGATGATCAGCAGCGGACGTCCAGCCTTGGCCACAGCTTCCAGCACCGGCAGGAGATCACGGATGTTGGAAATTTTCTTGTCGTGCAGCAGGATGAACGGATCTTCCATCTCCACGGACATGCTTTGCTGGTCATTGATGAAATAGGGAGACAGATAGCCACGGTCGAACTGCATACCTTCGACCACATCCAGCTCGTTGCTCAGAGAGGTGCCTTCCTCGACAGTGATGACACCTTCCTTGCCCACCTTGTCCATGGCATCGGCAATGATGTCACCGATGGCCTGGTCGGAGTTGGCGGAAATGGAACCCACCTGGGCAATGGCCTTGGAATCGGCACAGGGCTTGGACATGCCCTTGAGCTGTTCAACGGCTGCTTCGACGGCCTTTTCCATGCCGCGCTTGAGATCCATGGGGTTCATGCCGGCAGCAACGGCCTTCAGACCTTCGCGAACCATGGCCTGGGCCAGAACGGTTGCCGTCGTGGTACCGTCACCGGCAACGTCAGAGGTCTGGGAAGAAACTTCCTTGACCATTTGTGCACCCATGTTCTCGAACTTGTCGGTCAGTTCGATTTCCTTGGCTACCGATACACCATCCTTCGTGATGGTAGGGGCGCCGAAAGATTTTTCCAGAACGACATTTCGGCCTTTTGGACCGAGGGTTACTTTTACGGCATTCGCCAGTACATTGACGCCGGCCAGCATTCGCTGACGGGCTTCATCACCAAATCTCACTTCTTTTGCAGACATGTTTCCACTTCCTTAATTTCTAAAATTGATCAGTAACAGGGGACAGCTTCAAACCGATATATACGGGCGCTGAATCCCCAATCCCGGGAGCGACAGACAATCAGTCTTCGATCACACCCATGATGTCTTCTTCACGCATGACCAGCAGCTCCTCGCCGCCAATCTTGACTTCCGTGCCGGCATATTTGCCAAACAGCACCTTGTCACCCACCTTCACATCCAGAGGACGAACCTCACCACTGTCGGTGATCTTGCCGTTGCCTGCGGCGATGACTTCACCCTGAATGGGCTTTTCGGTGGCGCTGTCCGGAAGCACGATGCCACCGGGGCTGGTGTGCTCTTCTTCTGTGCGACGGATGACCAGTCGATCATGCAATGGACGGATCTTCATAGATAAACTCCTAAAATATCTTGATTTTGTAGGTTTACGATACGAGAGTGCTAGCACTCCCCTGTAGTGAGTGCTAATAATAGGGGCGAAAAAGGGAAAGTCAACCCTTGCCTTCCAGAAAAATACGGGCTTATTGGGCGGGCAGCCCGCTCAAGGTATTGATGACAATGTAAGCGACAATCCTTTCAGAACAGTTCCTGGGCAATTTTCAGGCCTCGGACAACCGAACAGACCGCCGGGTCAGTCGTCGTCCCGGCGATACTCGCCCTGGATGATATGAATCTGCTTTACCCCGGCATCAGGCATATCAACCGACCCGGGGACAGGTTGCAGATTGCCACTGCGCCTCAGCATGGCCAGAATGAACTTGCGGCGCAAAGGCGGCACCAGCATGAGGAAGCCGAAGATATCGGTGATGAATCCCGGGAACAGCAGCATCACCCCGGACATCATGATCATGGCGCCTTCGAGCATTTCCAGCGCCGGTGCCTCGCCCCGCACCAGGGTATTCTGCACCCGCGTGAGCACCGACACACCTTGCAGGCGCACCAGATAGGCTCCCAGTATGGCGGTGAATATACTCAACAGGATGGTCGGCAATGCGCCGATCTCGGAACCTACCTCGATGAGCACGTAGAGCTCCACCAGGGGAGCCCCCACCAGTATCAGTAAAAAAATAATTCCCGGATTCATCTTGCATACCTTGGGGCAAATACGTTTAATTCAAGCTTCTGTCTTTCCATCTACACATTCTTGCATGAAAAACACCGAAATGCCGGTCTCTACTCCTGAGCTTTTGCTGGTATTGTGCACCTGTCCGGACGAGAACACCGCTGTGCAACTGGCACAAACCCTGGTGGAGAAACGGCTGGCGGCCTGTGTCAACATCAACGGCGCCATACGGTCGGTCTATCGCTGGCAGGGAGAGATACAGCAGGATCAGGAAGCCCTGCTGATGATAAAGACCACAAAAAACGGTTGGGCGAAACTGGAACAAACCCTCCTTGAACTGCATCCTTACGATGTGCCCGAAATTATTGCCGTGCCTATCAGCGCCGGCAGCAAAGACTACCTTAACTGGGTAGGGGAAAACATATGTACCGATTGATCCTGTTGTTTTCATTCCTCATACTGTCGCCAGCGCTGCTTGCCGACGAGGAACTGCTCAAGCCCGATCAGGCTTATTCCATTTCGGGCGAAGCGGCCGGCGACAGGATCATCGTGCGCTGGGATATTGCAGACGGTTACTATCTTTACCGCAACAAGTTCCGCTTCAAGGCAGACAGCAAGGAAATCTCCCTGGGCAGCCCTGATCTGCCGCCGGGCAAGGTCAAGAAAGACCCTTTCTTCGGCGATATTGAAATCTACCGCAAGCAGGTGGCTGTGGAACTGCCCTACCATATCACCGGCAAGGCGCCCAGCATGCTGGAACTCGAGGCCCGCTCCCAGGGCTGCGCCGACGCCGGCATCTGTTATCCACCCCATACCCAGAAGCTGCTCATTGCCTTGAACACCCAGGCCGATCTGCCCCCACCGGTGACACCGGCAGCAGCAGCCGACGCACAGGAAACGCTGGTGCAGGTCAGCGGCTCGGAAATCCCCGAAGCCCAGTCCAGCCCGGCCGAACCGGCAGCTACGCCTTCTCCGCTGGATGCCCTGGGTGCGCTGGGCGACGATCTCGGACTGGAGGACGACGATGGCATCCTGTCTCCGGACCAGGCCTACAGGCCCTTCGTCGAATCGAAAGACGGAAAGAATCTCGATGTTCACTGGGAAATCGCCGATGGCACCTATCTGTATGAAGACAAGGTCAAGGTCAGCATTGAGGGCAAGGACGTTTCACTGGGGACGTTCAAACTGCCCCCTCCCAAGATAAAACACGATTCCATCAAGCCTGACGGCAGCATCGGTGACGTGGCGGTGTTCGTGCACCAGCTGGACCTTAGCATCCCTCTGGTCCGCGGCAGCACGGAGGCCACAGAAGCCACCGTGACCCTGAAATACCAGGGCTGCGCCGAACGGGGTATTTGCTATCCGCCACAAAAGAAGCAGTTCAAAGTTCAGCTGCCGCCGGTCGATCAGGCTGCTGTCCCGACTGCCAAGCCTGCAGTCGCAACCCCTGTAGCGACACCGGCACCAGCGCCGCAACCGGCTCCTTCAGCACCCGCCGTGGAACAGTCCGAACAGGACCAGATCGCCTCCATGCTGGGAAGCAGCAGTACCTGGCTGATTCTACTGACATTTTTTGGCATCGGCCTGTTGCTGGCCTTCACTCCCTGCGTGTTCCCCATGATTCCCATCCTGTCTGGCATCATCGCCGGACAGGGGGCCGGCATCACCACCCGCAAGGCTTTCACCCTCTCGGTGGTCTATGTGCTTGCCATGGCCGTGACCTACACCATCGTCGGTGTGCTCGCTGGCATCTTCGGCGCCAGCCTGAACCTGACTGCCGCCTTCCAGAATCCCTGGATACTCAGTGCCTTCGCCCTGCTGTTCGTGCTGCTGTCCCTGTCCATGTTCGGCTTCTATGACCTGCAACTGCCTGCCAGCTGGCAGAGCAAACTGAGTGAAATAAGTAACAAGCAACACGGCGGCGAACTCAGCGGCGTGGCCATCATGGGCCTGCTGTCCGCGCTCATCGTCGGCCCCTGCGTCGCTCCGCCACTGGCCGGGGCCCTGATCTATATCGGCCAGACCGGTGATGCCGTACTCGGCGGCGCCGCCCTGTTTGCCATGGCCCTGGGCATGGGCGCCCCCCTCGTGGCCATCGGCACTTCGGCCGGCAAGCTGTTGCCCAAAGCCGGCAGCTGGATGGACGCAGTGAAAGGCGTGTTCGGCGTGATGATGCTGGGCCTGGCCATCACCATGCTGGAGCGCTTCCTGCCCCCAGTCGTCATCATGGGGCTGTGGGGCGTACTACTCATCGTCTCCGCCATCTACATGGGCGCGCTGCAGCAGCTGAGCGTGGAAGCCAGCGGCTGGAGCAAACTGTGGAAAGGCCTGGGCATGGTGCTGCTGATCTACGGTGGCCTGTTCCTAGTAGGCGTGGCCGCCGACGGCAAAGACACGCTGCAGCCCCTGCGCGGCCTGTCCGCTGGCGGTGGAACTGGCGGCGTACCCTCACACCTGCAGTTCAGAAAAGTGAAGAGCGTTGCCGATCTGGAACGCGAACTGGCCTTGGCCAAGGCCGCGGGAAAACCCGTGATGCTGGATTTCTACGCCGACTGGTGCATCTACTGCAAGCAGATGGAAAGGAACGTGTTTTCCCGGCCTGATGTGGTTGCCGCCATGAGCAACTTCGTGCTGCTGCAGGCGGATGTCACCGAGCAGGATGAGAAAGACATGGCGCTGATGGAGAAAATCGGCATACCTGCGCCACCCGCCATGATTTTCTGGGGCACGAACGGTGATGAAATGAAACACTTGCGCCTCATGGGCTATATGGGCGTGGGTGAATTCAAGAACCACATCAGCAAAGTGAAATAATCATGAAGTTCAGACAGCTCGCCTTGCTGGCAGCCATCGGCCTGGGCCTGGGCGCCGTGATCACCGGCGTGTATCAGTGGCGCCAGCAGCACCATGAAGTGCTGCCGGATTCCCATGGCATCTACACCCAGATACCGGATTTCACCCTGCCTAATCTCGACGGCAACCCCTGGCGTGCAGAGGAATGGCGCGACAAGATACTGGTCATCAATTTCTGGGCCACCTGGTGTCCACCCTGTCAGGAGGAGATGCCACTGTTCGTGAAACTGCAGGAGCAGTTCGCCGACCGCAACGTCCTGTTCGTGGGCATCGCCATCGATGACAGGCAGGCGGTTCAGGACTTTGTCGATACCCACGGCATCGAATTCCCCATTCTGCTTGGGGAAGACAAAGCCCTGGAGCTGTCCACCCGGCTGGGTGACCGTTTCAACGCCCTGCCCTATACGGTGGTTGCCGACCGCGGCGGCAAAATACTGCTGCGCCAGGCGGGTGAAATGCAGGAAACAAAACTGCGGCCGCTGCTGGACGCCCTCACCGCCTCGCCCTAACAGGGTGATGATGGGTTTCGTTCCTCAAACCATCCTGCAAAATACGGGTTGGAACCGATAAACGATCACAACCGGGTGGTATGCGGTGAGGTACGAACCGCATCGCAACCGCTTTCTTGATGCGGTTCGTGCCTTACCGCATCCTACGAAAATACAGGCGTTTTCCTGCTGTCCGTCGTCCGGCGGGAAACCGCTCCAACCTACCGCGCCAGCTTGAGATCACCGTTGATCCTATCATGATAGCTGATCACCGGTTGGCCGCTGGCATCCAGGGACAGGGAGGTGTATTCGCCCACCCAGGCCGCACTGTCCACCGTGGTGAGGATGACGCTGGTGCAGGTGGCATTGTTGCAGCGCGCCAGCTTGAGATCACTGTGGCTGACATCCCTATAGCTGATCACCGGATTACCGATGGCATCCAACACCAGGGAGGTATACCAGCCCACATCACCTGCACTGTGCACCGCGGTGAGGGTGGCACTGGCGCAGTAGGCGTCGTTGCAGTGCGCCAGCTTGAGATCACCGTTGTCGGCATCATAATAGCTGATCACCGGATTACCGCTGGCATCCAGGGCCAGGGAGGTGTAAAGGCCCACATCGCCCGCACTGTCCACCGTTGTGAGGATGACGCCAGTGCAGGTGGCATTGTTGCAGTGCGCCAGCTTGAGATCAAGGTTGGTGACATCATAATAGCTGATCACCGGGTAGCCGCTGGCATCCAGGGCCAGGGAGGTGTACCGGCCCACATCGCCCATACTGTCCACCGGGGTGAGAATGGCGCTGGTGCAGTTGGCATCGTTACAGTGCGCCAGCTTGAGATCACCGTGGGTCCTGTCGTAATAGCTGATCACCGGATGACCGATGGCATCCAGGGCCAGGGCAGTAAATTCGCCCACATTGCCCGTGCTGTCCACCGTGGTGACAGCAGCGGTGGCGCAGTTGGCATCGTTGCAGTGCGCCAGCTTGGGATCATCGTGGGTCCTGTCATAATAGCTGATCACCGGGTAGCCGCTGGCATCCAAAGCCAGAGCGGTGTGCCGGCCCACATCGCCCGCACTGTCCACCGGGGTGAGGGTGGCGCTGGTACAGGTGGCATCGTTGCAGTGCGCCAGCTTGAGATCATTATTGGTGGCATCATAATAGCTGATCACCGGGTGGCCGCTGGCATCCAGGGCCAGGGCAGTAAATTCGCCCACATTGCGCGCACTGTCCACCGTTACGGTGTCGAGCCGGCGCGGCACCAGCACGTGCGCGCCCTGGCACTGCACGCTGCCGTCGGCGTTGATGGTGATCATGTGATAGCCGGTGGGACAACTGCCGGTAACACGGCGTTGCACCTGGTTGGGTTTGATGTGGGCTGCGCCGATGGCGCCCGCCTGGATCATCGACCCGGTGATGGCGTGGTTGGCCACGCTGACGGTACCGCTGGTGGTGATCGGCCCGCCGGTGAGACCGGCGCCGGTGTCGATCCGGTTGATGCCGCCGCCCACGTCATCGGGCTCGCAGGTCACGTTGCCGCTGGCATCGATGGCGCGGATGCTGGAACCGGCGGCGCAGCTGCCCGTGCCCCCGAGCACCTTGTCCAGCGCCACGGTATTGGCCGCCGAGGTCTGCACGCTGTTGTCGGGGAAACGGAATCCGGACTTGCTGTAGATCTCTCCGGCGGCGGTCAAATCCCCCGGAGCGTTGAGCGCGGCGCGATCAGCCAACAGCTCATCGTTCATGCGCACTTCCGCCCACAGGGGCAGCGGCAGGTTGGTGTCGATGATGCCTTGCAGGCGCGAAGCTTCAGCTTCCCCTGCCTCCAGCTGCCACTGGCTTTGCGACAAGAGATGTGTTTCCAGCGCCTCGCCTCCTTCGGCCTGCCGGTAGAGGGTGACCACCACCTGGGCGGGAGCGGTAGTGGGCGCCTCCGGCAGCTTTGTGGCGAGCCGGTACTCGCGCGCGCCGGCTGCGGCAGCCAGGGTACATAACAAAACAAGGATGGGTGTAAAGCGAATCATGGCGTTCTCCTCCTGGTGGCACTTTGGTGCCCCTTTCCTGGGTAACGAGGGCGTTACAACACCATTCGATAAATGATTGCCCTTCTTATTGCTTTAAAAGTAGACCAAATTTTGGGCCTTGTCTGGCGGGAAACCGCCGCTGAAAGGCCCGGCGAATGGCTGAAACAGCGAAAACGAATCCGCTCCATTGCTGGACATAATTTCCAGATTAGCGCAGAATTGCAGAAATTAAACGCTGTATCAGCGCAGTTCCCGACAATTAACTTTTCTGGACCCGGTTTTCGATGAGCAAGATTCTGGTAATCAACGGACCCAACCTCAATCTTCTAGGCTCCCGGGAACCCGGCCACTACGGGCAAGTCACCCTGTCGGATATCGAGAAAGCGCTGCTGAGTCTTGCCATGACCCAGGGAAATGAGCTGGAGTTCTTTCAGTCCAACGCAGAACACCAGCTCATCGACAGAATTCATCAGGCCGGCCGCGATGGTGTGGATTTCATCCTCATCAACCCCGCCGCCTTTACCCACACCAGCGTCGCCCTGAGGGACGCTCTGCTCGGTGTGAACATTCCTTTTATAGAGGTGCATCTTTCCAACGTGTTTGCCCGCGAGGCATTCCGCCATCACTCCTATCTTTCTGATGTGGCAGTGGGCGTTATCAGCGGGTTGGGCGCCCAGGGTTATGAACTGGCCCTGCAGGCAGCCGACAGACACCTTGGCGCATCCACAGATACAGGGTCATAATTTCATGGATATACGCAAGGTAAAGAAACTCATCGAGCTCCTCGAAGCCTCCGATATTGCCGAAATCGAGATACACGAAGGCGAGGAATCGGTACGCATCAGCCGCCACGGTACCCTGCCGCCGCCGCCCGTCGCCGCTGCTCCCGTCGCCGTGGCTGCTGCTCCTGCCTCCGCTCCTGCTGCCGAGGCCGAGGAAAAGCAGGAGCCGGAACTGGAAGGCCATATCATTCACTCCCCCATGGTGGGCACTTTCTACCGCGCTCCCAATCCCGGCGCCAAACCTTTCGTCAATGAAGGCCAGAGCGTCAGCGCAGGGGATACCCTTTGCATCATCGAAGCGATGAAGATCCTCAACCAGATCGAATCGGACAAAACCGGCGTGGTCAAACGCATTCTCGTGGAAAACGGTCAGCCGGTGGAATACAACCAGCCTCTGTTCATCATCGAGTGAGGCAGCAGCCATGATCGAAAAAATCGTCATAGCCAACCGTGGCGAAATCGCCCTGCGTATCCAGCGCGCCTGCCGTGAACTCGGTATAAAGACCGTCGCAGTACATTCCGAAGCCGACCGCGATCTCAAGCATGTGCGCCTGGCCGATGAATCTGTCTGTATCGGCCCGGCCGCTTCCGCCGGCAGTTACCTGAATGTGCCCGCTCTCATCAGCGCTGCCGAGGTCACCGATGCCAACGCCATTCATCCCGGTTACGGTTTTCTTTCAGAGAACGCGGACTTTGCCGAGCGTGTTGAACAGAGCGGGTTCATCTTCATTGGCCCGAAACCTGAAACCATCCGCCTCATGGGCGACAAGATTACCGCCATCGAAGCCATGAAGGAATCCGGTGTACCCACGGTACCCGGTTCCGACGGTGAGATCGACGACAATGAAAAGCGCAGTATCCTTCTGGCCCGGGAGATCGGCTACCCGGTCAT
>DRLF01000070.1 GCA_011051425.1 Thiolapillus brandeum
AAATAGGCCCAGACACACAGCATGTCGGTGTAATAGTCGATCTCGATTCTGTCCTGCATAGTGCTCGTTTCCGCCCCAGAGTCCTGTCATCCAACTGCAGCAGTCCGTGAAAAACGCCGTAAATACATCCATGTAGCCTTGGCTGCAGCTTCTGTGCCGCAGACATTTTCTCGGACCGCCACTGGTACCGTTTTCAGTAACTTACCTTCATAGATGACATGGTCCTGATTTCCGCCCTTTTAGGAGTAATTTTCAGAGTCTACATGCTAAGATTGGCACCGTCAGCACATCTCTCAATGAATGGAGGAGAATTATGGGAACCGGCGCTATCGTCACTATCGTTATCCTGGTGGTCATCCTGGGACTGATCATGTATGTGATCGGCATCTACAACAAACTGGTCACACTCAAGAACCGCTACAAGAACGCCTTTGCCCAGATCGAGGTTCAGCTCAAGCGTCGCTATGACCTGATTCCCAATCTGATGGAAACCGCCAAGGCCTACATGAAGCACGAGCGGGAAACTCTCGAAGCCGTTATCAATGCACGGAATGCCGCGGCAAATGCCCTGAGCAAGGCCGCTGCCGATCCCGGCAACGCCGAAGCCATGGGCGCCCTGGCGGGCAGCGAACAGGCTCTCGCCGGCGCCATGAGCCGTTTCAACATGGTCATGGAGGCCTACCCCGACCTGAAAGCCAACCAGAACATGATGCAGTTCAGCGAAGAACTGACCAGTACGGAAAACAAGATCGCCTTTGCACGTCAGTCCTTCAATGATTCTGTCATGCAATACAACACCTACAGGCAGTCTTTTCCACCCGTGGTTTTCGCCGCCATGTTCGGCCATCCTACCGATGCCAGCCTGCTGGAATTCGAAGACAGCGCCGAGATGCAGGCAGCTCCCAAGGTCTCCTTCTGAGCTGAAACCCTATGGACTTCTTTTCCGCCCAGGATGACGCCCGGCGCAAAACGCGCTGGCTCGTCTTCCTTTTTGTTCTGGCCATTCTGTCGATTGTCATTCTGACCAATTTGTTCATCATGTTGTTTGCAGAATACTCCACCGACTACTATGTGCAGAATCACACGCCCATGACCTTCTGGGAGCAGTTCAACTGGGCGCGCTTCACAGGCATCGGCTTGGGCGTCACCGTGGTGATCTTTCTGGGCAGCGCCATCCGCACGCTCAGTTTGCGGGGCGGCGGCAAGACCGTGGCGGAAATGATGGGCGGACGTCTGGTGTCCGGCAATCCTAAAAACCCACTGGAACGCCGCCTACTGAATGTGGTGGAAGAAATCTCTATTGCCTCGGGAACGCCCGTTCCCCAGGTGTATGTCATGGAGCACGAACCCGGCATCAACGCCTTCGCCGCCGGCTACACCACCGGCGATGCCGTGGTGGCCGTCACCCAGGGTACGCTCGAAAAGCTCAACCGCAGCGAGCTGCAGGGCGTCATCGCCCATGAATTCAGCCATATCATCAACGGCGACATGCGCCTGAACATCCGCCTTATCGGCATCCTGTTCGGCATTCTCATGGTCGCCCTGATCGGCCGCCTGATTTTCCGTTGGGGCGCCCTCGGCGGCCGCAGCAGCAAGGAAAACAACGGTGTCCCCCTGGTCGTGCTGGGACTGGGTCTGCTGATCATGGGCTACGTGGGCGTTTTCTTCGGCAACCTGATCAAGGCCTCAGTCAGCCGCCAGCGCGAATATCTGGCGGATGCCTCTGCGGTACAGTTCACCCGTGATCCTGACGGTATTTCCGGCGCATTAAAAAAAATCGGTGGTGACTCCCAGGGGGCGCTGATCGTCCATCCGGACGCCGAAGAGCTGAGCCATGCCTATTTCGAGGAAGGCGTGCCGCATCTGTTCAGTTCCCTGTTTGCCACACACCCGCCCCTGGACAAGCGCATCCGCAAGATACAGCCGAACTGGGACGGCAAGTTCATTGTTCCTCAGCAGGCTTCCCGTGATGAGGTTCAGCGAGAGGAAGACAAGCGCGAAGAACCCCGTATATCACCCAAAGACATGGCGCTCGGCGGTGTCATTCTGAGCAGCGTGCTGGACAACATCGGCAAGGCGGGCGCACCGGATGCGGCGAACATGGAAGAAGCACAACGTCTGCTGGAATACCTGCCCGGTGAATTGCACGAAGCTGCAGCCGAACCCTATGGCGCCCGGGCGCTCATCTATGCGCTGCTGCTGGACGATGAGCGCGGCGTGCTGGAAAAACAGATATGGCATCTGCAGGACAAGGCCGACAAGGGCGTTGCCATACTCACCGAAAAGTACATGGCCACGGTAAAACAGCTGGCGCCCAAACTGCACCTCGTGCTTGTCGATCTCGCCATGCCCGCGCTGCGTCAGTTGTCCACGGGACAGTATCATCTGTTCAGGGACAACCTGCAGGCGCTCATTGACATGGACGGCCAGATCACGCCGTTCGAGTGGTCCCTGCAGAAAATCATCCTACACAATCTGGAAGCTCATTTCGAACACAAGATCTCCCGCATCGGGCGCTACAGGCATATCTCGCGCTTGTCTCCGGAAATCAGCATCATGCTGAGTTATCTGGTACACAACACCCATGATACAGAGAGTGAAGCCAATCATGCCTTCGAAGCAGCCATGCGTGTGCTGGATATAGAAGGCCTGAGGCTGCTGAAGAAGGACGACCTCGACCTGAAAGAACTGGACAAGGCCCTGCACAAGCTCAACCAGCTCAAGCCCCTGCTGAAACCACAGTTGCTCAAAGCCTGCGCCGCCAGCGTGGCCGCAGATGGAGAAATCACCGCTACCGAGCTCGAGCTGTTGCGGGCATTTTCCTCGTTGCTGGACTGCCCGCTGCCTCCATTGCCTGAACTGGACTGATGTACAACGAGCGCCGGGCGCTTTTCCTGGGGCTCACCGCGGTATTGCTGTGGTCCACGGTCGCTTCGGCCTTCAAGATATCCCTGCGCTACCTGTCGCCCGTGCAACTGCTGTTCTGGGCCTGCCTGACCTCCGTCTGCATCCTGGGGCTGATGCTGTTATTGCAGGGCAAACTGAAGGAAATGCTGATGATGCCGCCGGCGTCACTGCTGCACCTCGGACTGCCCGGTCTGCTGACACCCTGGCTCTACTACCTGGTGCTGTTCAAGGCCTATGAACTGCTGCCTGCCCAGGAAGCACAACCCCTGAACTACAGCTGGGCCATCACCCTGTCTTTGCTTGCGGTACCCATTCTTGGGCACAAATTACGCCGCAAACAGCTTGCGGCCATTGCCCTGAGCTATGTTGGCGTGATCATCATCGCCACACAGGGTGATCCCCTGAGTCTGCATTTCAGCAACGGTTTCGGGGTGTTCCTGGCTTTGGCCAGTACGCTGATCTGGGCCACGTACTGGATATGGCAGACCTGGAGCCGTGTAGACCCGGTTATTGGTCTGTTCTGCAATTTCGCCTTTGCCCTGCCCTTCGTCACCCTGACGCTATGGCTGACAGAAGGTTTTTCCCTGCCGGATCAGAAAGGCCTGGCGGGCGCCGTGTATGTGGGCATGTTCGAAATGGGCCTGACCTTCCTGCTGTGGCTGAAGGCACTGCAGCTGACGCGCAGAACAGTTCGTATAGCCAACCTGATCTACATGTCGCCTTTCCTCTCCCTGGTGCTGATTCACTACCTGGTCGGCGAAGAAATACTGGCTTCCAGCTACCTGGGACTGCTGCTCATCGTCGCGGGGGTGCTGCTGCAACAGCAGCGTGAATTCACGAATGAGGAGGAAATTCCTTCATAATCTTCTCGGGCACCTCACCCTTGCCGACAAGGGAAGTGGCGGAAGCCTCCATCACGACGGTAACCATGACCAAAATCAGTGTGGGCATGATGGCGATCCGCGTGATGACTGTTACAAGAATATTGGCCATGTGAGCATCCTTCATGCCACTGGTCAGCAATTCCGCCAGCAGCAGAATGACCGCAGTAATGGCATAGCCTATCAGCAGCAGCTTGCAGCGTTTGAAGGCCAGCCGCCAGTGTGCGGCAACGAACCAGCGGGATTCACGCTGACCGCGAAAATAGATGTAGGTGATGACAGCCAGTGAAAGCACCAGGGGAATCAGCAGGCCTTTCAAGCCGATACCCAGCATAATGGTGGCAGGCGTCAGCAACAGGTGGAAAAAGAAAATGTTCAGCACGAACAGGTCATGCGCCCACCGAGCCGCCTTTTTTTCGCTGTCAGAAATATCCATTGGCCACGATCCCGTTCCAAAAAACATCATTCTAGTAACAATATCAGCGGTTTGCAGTGATAAATCGCATACATGGCCTTGATATTTCCACTATTGCCCCCATCTTCCTTGCACAGCAGGCGACAGCACACTACACTGTCATTCCTGCAAAACAGCAGGCTGAAACAGCTGCGCAGTTTCGGGGGCGACATGGCTTTCGACGCGGATAGCAAAACCTGAGGTGCATGTCGAGGATGTAGATTCCCTCGTTAATCCATCTGCAAACTGATAGTTGCCAACGACGACAACTACGCACTCGCCG
>DRLF01000071.1 GCA_011051425.1 Thiolapillus brandeum
CAGAATTCGGCATGTGCGGACTAGCCTTTCTTTTTAATCAAAAGATCCCTGTCGAGAACAGTCGCAATCGGGTTAGTGCGGCGCTGGAGAAAATTCTCCACCGCGGCCCCGATGACGGACGTATGGAAACCGCCGGTGATGCCACCATCGGTCACCGACGGCTTTCCATTATCGATCTCGAAGGCAGCCCGCAGCCCATGCAGGACTCCACTGGCCGATACCTGCTCGCCTATAACGGCGAAATCTACAACTATCGTGAAATCCGGGCAACACTGGTTTCTCGCTGGTCTTTCGCCACCGAAGGTGATACCGAAGTCTTGCTCGCCGGCCTGATTCTCGAAGGAGAAAACTTTCTTGAACGTCTGGAAGGCATGTGGGCCTTTGCCTTGTGGGATTCATGCGAACAGCGGCTACTGCTGGGACGTGATCGCATGGGCAAGAAGCCCCTGTTCTACCAACTGTTGGAAAATGGCCGAGGCATTGCCTGTGCCTCGGAGATACCCGCGCTGCGGGAACTCAGCGATGTCCCCTGGCATGAAGACGAACGTTCTGTCTTCGACTATCTCAATCATGGCTATGCAATGCCAGGATACACTGCTTTGCGCGAGGTCCGGGAAATTCTGCCGGGGCATGTTGCAGAATGGCGGATGGATGGTGAATTCAGCCAGCGATCCTGGTGGAAACTCCAAATCCGGGACTATCATGGCAAGCGCACGGATGCCGCTATTGAGCTACGCCAGGCTTTCACTGACGCCGTCGAAAAACGCATGGTCGCTGACGTGGAGGTCGGCGCTTTTCTCTCTGGCGGCATTGATTCCTCACTGGTCTGCGCCATTATCTGCAAGGAACTCGGGCATCCTGTAAAAACCTTCACGATTGGTTTTGAAGAGGAAGCATTTGACGAGAGGCAATATGCCCGCCAGGTATCCGAACTCTATGGCACTGATCACTATGAAGAAATACTCACATCCTGGGATGAGAACATTCTTGAGCATCAGTTGCTCCACCATGTGGGACAACCTTTTGCAGATGCCTCCATTCTGCCGACTGCCCTTGTGTCAAAAGTTGCTGCCCGCCATGTCAAAGTTGCCCTGTCCGGTGACGGTGGCGACGAACTGTTCTCCGGCTATCAACGTTACCAGGCCCGCAACATCCTGATCTGGTATTCCCGCTTGCCTAAAGGGTTGCAGCATCTTGCGGAAAAGGCCGTCCGCGCCCTTCCGGAACCCGTCGCTCACCACAGCCGCAGCATTCTCAAAAAAGCACACCTGTTCATGGACATCGTCGAGCGGCAGCAGGCTGAAACGCCTTATTTTGCGCCATTAATGTTTTCACCCACGCTATTGCAGCATATCGCCCCCGAACTAAAGAAACAGGGCAACCCGCCACCGGGTATCCCGGAACAAACAGAACTGGACGATATTGGCAGAATGATGTTTGCCGATGCTCTGGTCTATCTTCCTCAGGATGTACTGACCAAGGTGGATCGCGCAAGCATGGCGCACTCACTCGAAACTCGCGCACCACTTCTGGATCGCAAAGTCGTAGAACTTGCTTTTTCTTTACCACGACATTGGCATCGTGGATATCTTGGCGGTAAAAAAATGCTCAGGACTGCTTTTTCTGACCTGCTACCGTCTTCAATCTGGACACGCCGGAAACAGGGTTTTGGTGTTCCCATCCACGCCTGGTTTCGAGGCAAACTGGGTGATCGCCTGTTGACACTGGCACAGGAAAACGCAGATGGACCGCTGTCGACCACAGCTGTCTCTGAATTACTGGAAGCACACCGGCATGGCGGCAGGGATCACGGTTATCGGCTATGGGTCCTGTATTCCTACCTCCTCTGGAGAAGTAACCGGGCATGAAACATATAAGCATATTGCTGCCAGATCTGGAGACAGGTGGCGCACAACGGATCATGCTCTTGCTTTCCCGTGAATTTTCCCGACGAGGACTGCAGGTAGAGATTGTCGTATTGAAAACAGGTGGCCCTCTCTATAACACGATTCCTGAAGGTGTCAATCTTACCCTGCTCCATGCTAATGGCCAAGGCTTGCGATTTGCCCTTTCTTCCGCATTGAGGCTGGCAGGCTGGATGCGGCAAACCCGTACTGATGCCCTGTTAAGCAGTCTGAGGGGAACCAACCTTCTGGCCATCTTGACACGCAGCCTCCTCAAGGCTCACCTGCGCCTGGTTATCCGTGAAGCTGCCTCTGTCTCCAAAACAGCCACCGGTCTTCGCCTGCAGGCCATGCGTTGGCTTTATCCTTGTGCTGATTGCACTATTGCCATCAATCCGGTCATGAAAGAGGAATTGACTACCTGCCTCGGCATTCCTGCAGCACAGACTGTTTTTATTCCCAATCCCGTGGATATCAACTGGCTTCGGAAAAAAGCGCGTGCCGCAATAACACTTCCCTGGCCAAAGGATAAAGAAAAAAAGATCGTAGTTTCCGTTGGCCGACTAATTCCTGAAAAGGACTTCCCGACTCTGCTGCGTGCTTTTGCCCTGCAACCTGCCTCACTAAAAGCCCGCCTGATTATCGTCGGTGAGGGTCCAGAACAAAAAAATATAGAACTTCTAATCAAAGAACTTGGGCTCGACGAATCCGTGCACTTGGCAGGCTTTGATGACAACCCTTGGCGCTGGATGGCTTCTGCTCAACTTTTCGTCCTCAGCTCACAGGCCGAAGGTTTTCCCAACGCGCTGATGGAAGCTCTCGTACTCGGACTCCCGGCTATCGTGACTCGTTA
>DRLF01000072.1 GCA_011051425.1 Thiolapillus brandeum
AAAGAAAGCTGAAACAGGCTACTGCAATTACCGGAGAAAATACATTCAAAATGGCGGAAATACACCGAAATTTCTTGCAGATACACCGTAATTATGGCTTTTCTACCATAATATTGGCGCATTTTCGTGAGGGGGGACACGCTACAGATTACCCGGAAACCCGATGGAGATATGACTCCGCTTCCTCAGCCGGAACCGGCCGGGAGTAGAGATAGCCCTGCATGAGATCACAACCGATGCTGGAAAGCAGTTCCTTTTGCTGATCGGTCTCCACCCCTTCCGCAACCGTGTGGAGTCCCAGGCCTTTACTCATGGCAACGATGGCGCGGATGATCGATTCGTCATTACTGTCCGTGACCAGATCCATGACGAAACTGCGGTCGATCTTCAGCGCATCCAGGGGAAAACGCTTCAGATAGTTCATGGACGAATAGCCGGTGCCAAAATCATCTACCGACAGTTTGACGCCCACTTCCTTGAGCGCCCGCAGCTTGACACCGGTTTCTTCAAGACTGCGCATGATGACCCGCTCCGTCAGTTCCAGTTCAAGCAGCCCGGGATCCAACCCGAAGGCAGAGAGTTCTTCCTTGATCAATTTCACCAGATCCTTGTCAACGAACTGGCGGGCCGAAACGTTCACGGCCACCGGCACGGGGTCATAACCCTGGTCCTTCCAGGCTCTCAACTGTTTGCAGGCCTGATGGATTACCCACGCGCCGATTTCCGTAATCACGCCGGTTTCCTCGGCAATGGGAATAAACTCGTTGGGCGGCACCATGTCCCGACCCTCCGGCCACCAGCGCAACAGGGCCTCGAAACCTGTCAGGCGACCACTGTCGAGACTGATTTGTGGCTGATAGTGGAGCTGAAACTCATTGTTTTTCACAGCGTGATTGAGGCGGGCTTCCAGATCAACGCGCTTGTTCGCCCAGTCGTTCATTTCTTCGGAAAAGAAACGGAAACAGCCGCCACCCGAGTCCTTGGCGTAGCCCAGTGCAATATCCGCATTCTTTATCAGCAGGTCCTGCTCCTGTGCGTCATCGGGAAACATGCTGATACCGATACTGGCGCTGAAAAAAATCTCCTGTTGCATCACGCTCAGGGGCTGCGCCAACACCTCGGACAGGCGCTGCGCAAACCGTGCGACGCCATCGGCCCGATCCACCCCGCGGATCAGCAGCATGAATTCATCGCCACCAGGGCGGGCCAGGGAATACGACAGGTCATCCATGGCATGTACCTTGGCAGCCAGATCACATTCACGCATACACGAGGCAATACGACCTGCCACTTCCTTGATCAGCTGATCACCCGCTTTGTACCCAAGGGAGTCATTGATGCGTTTGAAGCGATCCAGATCCAGCAGCAGCACCGCCGCCCTGGTGCCATCCCGCTTTGCAGCAGCCAGCAGCCGGCCGGCGTAGGCCTTGAACAACTCACGATTGGGCAACCCGGTCAGGCTGTCAAAATTGGCCAGCTGAAAAATATGCTCTTCTGTTCGCTTGCGTTCGGTAATGTCCTGAACCACATGGCGCACTCTTTCGACTTTGCCGGGCTCTGCCGGCAAGGCCTGCCCCTGGGAAACGACATACCGCTCTTCTCCATCGGGCCGTACGATGCGATGCTCCAGGACATAGGATTCTCCTTTCCCGACCGCGGCACTGACAGCATTGCTGAACAGCCGCTGCTCATCCGGATGAACAGCTTCCAGGAATGTTGCAAAGGATGCCTCACAGGACTGCGGGGTCAGACCGAGAATCTCGTAAACCTGCTCGGACCATTCGGCCTGATTGTTGACAATGTCCCACTCCCAGTGCCCCAGGTTTGCGATACGCTGCGACTCGAGGAGCTTCGCCTCATTTTCCTGCAGTGAACGGAATGCCTCACGGGCGCGCAGCACAAAACGCAAGCGCTGACGCAGGATAGCCCAGTTGATGGGCTTGGTGACGAAGTCCGTGGCGCCTACCTCATAGGCCTTCTCGATGGAATCTGCATCATTCAGACCGGTAACCATGATGAGCGTGGCACTTTCACCACCCGGCAGAGCACGGATCTTGCGGGCAGCGGTAAAGCCGTCCATCAGGGGCATTTCGAGATCGAGAAGGACGATATCGTAGGTCTGCTGCCGAAACAGCTCCACCGCTTCCGCTCCGTCTCCGGCTTCGTGAAGATCCAGATCCAGCTGTCCGAGCGCAGAAATCGCCAGCAAGCGCACCATGGCATCGTCATCGACAATGAGTACGCGCGGCAGGGTGGTGACAGTGGTCTGTTTTTTCATCATGCTTCCGGATTCCGTTCAGGTGACTCGTTTCAGGTATTTCCTCTCCAGCAGTTGCACCAACTCCTGGTATGCCTGTTTCAGCTGCGTCACCAGATGCGCAATCTGCGCCCCTTCCTGATTGCGTCCGCAAGCTTCCAGATCCTGCGCCAGCCGCGACACCGGGGCAGCACCAATATGGGCACTACTGGATTTCAGGGTATGGGCAGCACGATACAGGCTTTCGAAATCATCCGATTCTGCCGCCTCTTCCACTGCCGCAACCAGCTTGGGTGATTCATTGAGATAGATTTCCAGGATGCGCTGCACCAGATCAGGTTGGCCAGGCTGCTGCAGCTGCCCGATGTTGCGCAAAGCTTCCTCGTCAATAATATCAGGTTGCTCCCGCCCTATTGGAGAAGATTCTACCGGCTGGCTGCTGTCCACATCCGGATCAGGCTGCGGAGCTTCACTTCCCGGCTCCAGCCAGCGCATCAATGCCGTCTTGAGCTGGGATGCCACCAGAGGCTTGCCGAGAAAATCATTCATGCCTGCCTGCCGACACTGATCCCTTGTTTCTTTTTCTATGCTAGCCGTCAGCGCAACGATTGGCGTGTATTCACCACTTTCCTGTTCTGCCTTGCGCAACCGCCGTGTGGTTTCGATGCCGTCCATGTCCGCCATCAGCACATCCATCAACACCAGGTCGAAAGCGCCATTCTGCCAGGCTTGCAGTGCTTCCGCGCCACTGTTGACCGGCACCACCCTGCAACCGAATCCAAGCAGCATGGATACGGCGACCTCCTGATTTGTGAGATTGTCTTCCACCAGCAGAATGCGGGCGCCTGCCAGAAAGCCCTGCTTCTCTTCCGGTGGCACCACCTGTTGTTCTTTGCCCTGGCCCAGCGCCTCGGCAATGCACTCTGCCAAAGCGGAACCATGCAGCGGTTTGGTGACCAGGGCATCTATCTGTTCATCTTTGTCCAGCTCTTTGAGCCGGGGATAACCCAGGGGCACCAGCAGAACGATTCGCAGATCCGCCAGTTCAGGCGCCGCCCGGACCATGCGGGCCAGGGTCATGCCGCCAACACCGGGGAGATCCTGCCGCAGCAGCAGCAAATCATACGGCCGGTCCGACTGGCTGGCCAGATACAGCTCATCCAGCACATTGAAATCAGAAGCAGTGCTTCTCTGCGTCTCCAGGCCATAGTGACTGCAATACATTTGCACGGACCCGGCTGCTGCTTCGTTGCTGTCCACGATCAGCGCCCGCCGCCCGCTGAAGTCCTGCAGCCTGCCATCATCCCGGTCCTGCTCATCTCTGTCCAGACAGACGGTAAACCAGAAAACAGAACCCTTGCCCACGCGGCTCTCCACACCCAGCTCTCCCCCCATCACATGGCAGAGTTTGCGGGCGATAGTCAGTCCCAGACCGGTACCGCCGTACTTGCGGGTGGTGGAACCGTCTGCCTGCTGAAAGGCATCGAAGACATTCGCTATCTGTTCCTCACTCAAACCGACGCCGGTATCGATGACCTCGAACCGGTACAGCGACTGACCCGCGGTATCCGACTCAAGCCCTGCACGAACCCGCACCTCACCCTGCTCGGTAAACTTGACGGCATTGCCGATCAGATTGACCAGTATCTGGCGAAAACGCAGCGGATCCCCCTTTACGCTCGTGGGCATCTCCGGCGACACCAGACTGATCAGTTCCAGCTGTTTGCCGTAAGCCTGCTCACCAAACATGGAAAGCGCATCCTCCACCTCGTCACGCAGATCAAAAGCTGTATGCTCCATCATGATCTGACCCGCTTCGATCTTGGACAGGTCGAGAATGTCGTTGATGATGCCCAGCAGGGATTCGGCCGATCGCTGGATGGTTTTCACATAGCGCTGTTGCGTGCGATCCAACGCAGTCTCCCCAAGCATCTGGGTCATGCCCAGCACGCCATTCATCGGTGTACGGATTTCATGACTCATGGTGGCAAGAAACAGGCTCTTCGCCGCATTCGCCTCCTCCGCCTGGCGCAAATCCATCGCCCGCTGCAGCCGCCGGTGATGGGTGCGAAGATAGAGCCACAGCAAGGTCCCCAGAACCAGTGCATACAGACTGTATGCCCACCAGGTCTGCCAGAATGCGGGACTCACGATGACCGGCAGACTGTAATTCGTTCGGCTCCATACGCCATCACTGTTGGCCGCCCTGACCTCGAAGCCGTACTGCCCCGCCGGCAGATTGGTATAGGTTGCCTGATGCTGATGGCCGGCATCCACCCACTGGCGGTCAAATCTTTTCATGCGGTACTGAAAACGGTTCCCCCCAGGATCCGTAAAATCAAGGGCGGCAAAATCAAAGCTCACCATATCATCATTGTAGTTCAGCGCCAGCTGCTGAAGCTGCGTCAGGGGAATACCGAGATTATAGATCCTGTTGTACTTCCGTATGGCGGTAAGCACTACCCTGGGGGCATGGTTGTTTTCTCTGATAGTCAGGGGGTCAAAGGTATTGAATCCCTTCGTCCCGCCGAAGAAGAATTGACCATCGGGCGTGGCATAGTAGGCCCCCTGGTTGAAATCATAGCCCTGCAGGCCGTCTGCGGGCGCAAAGTTACGGACCGCACCGGTATCCGGATGCAAGCGCGTCAGTCCTTTGCTGGAACTGATCCAGATATATCCCCGCGAGTCACTCAATATACCCAGAATTGAGTTGCTGGGCAGGCCCTGAGCCTTGCCGTAGTGGGTGAAGCGCACCCTGTTCTGTTTCCGGTCCGAAGCCAGCCAACGGTTCAGGCCATCATCTCCGGTACCTACCCACAAATCACCATTGGCGGACTCATGAATTGACCAGACACTGTCACTGCTCAAACTGAGTGGGTCGTTTTCCTGATGGCGGACATGGGTGAAAGTCCGCTGCTCCGAATCCAGGAGATTCAATCCTCCTCCATCGGTTCCTATCCACAGATTTCCTGCTTGATCACGCATGATAGCCAATACGTGATCACTGCTCAGGCTGGAAGGATTTGCGGGGTCATTCCGATAAGGCACGAATGATTCGCTGCCCGGTTCAAGCACGTTCAGGCCTTGGCGGTAGCTGCCTATCCACAGCGCACCCATGCTGTCTTCTGCCAGCGCAGTGACACCATTGTCACTGATACTGCCCTGAAGTTTTTCATCATGCTTGAAACGGCGTGATTCTCCTGTTTCCGGGTCGAAGCGGATAAGCCCTACTTCCATGGTGCCGGCCCACAACAACCCTCTGGGATCAACATGCAATGCCATCACCTTTTCTGATTTCAGGGCATCTGGCACCGCTTGAAAGCCGCCACTTCGGTAGTCGAAAATCTGCGCACCACCACCATAGGTACCGATCCACACACTGCTCTTGTTGTTGGGAGCAAACGAGGTGACAACATTGTTTGCCAAACCTTCAGGCTGAAACGGATCCTGCTTGTGATACCCGAAGCCACCCAACATTGCATTCCATTTGTTCAGTCCGTCATAGGTACCAACCCATAGCACCCCGCCTGCATCCTGGAACAGGGTGGTAACGCGATTGTCACTGAGACTTCGGGTGTCGGTCTTGTCGTTTACATGCCCGACAAACCTTTGATGGTCGTCACCCCACTGGCAAAGTCCGGCATCACTGGCGATCCAAATACGGTCTGACCGATCCTGATAAATGTCACGGATTTTGCTCACTGCCAGCGGGGAAGCGTCGGCAAGACGCTGGCCCATAGACACCAACAGATACCCTCCTTGATCCAGGCGATACAGCCCACCATTGTACGTGCCAACCCATACCCGGTCCTGATGATCGACGAAGACCTTTGATATACGCTTTTCTTCAAAGCTTGTGGAACCTCTTCCATCCTGCTGAAAACGAAGCACCTGCCCCCGGGCGGGGTCCAGGCGGACAAGACCATTACCGTCGGTGCCTACCCAGAGGTATCCTGCCGCGTTCTGGGCAATGCTGGTCACACGGATTGCTGGCACATCGGAAGAAAGTCCGGAGACCAAGGCAGTGCGATGCAACCGCTGCTGCAAGGCATCTATCCGGTTGAGACCCTGATCTGTACCCACCCACAAGTCGCCAGTCTGATCCTGGTAGAGCGCCCAAACACGGTTGCTGTCGAGCGAACCCAAGTTCTCCGGATCATGCTGGAAATGCTTCAAAGTACCGGTAGCCAGATCGACCCTGATCAGCCCCTTCCCCTTGGTGCCAACCCATAACGCGCCATCGTCATCGACGAGCAGTGCTTCTATCCACCCTTGCAGGGCACTGGCATCCTCACCAGGAGCAGGAACAAAAGGAGTGAATGTATAACCATCGTAACGGTTCAGCCCTTCCTGGGTGCCTATCCAGAGAAAACCGGTGCGGTCTTGGGCAATGGCTGTAATGGCTGCTTGGGAGAGTCCATTTTCTATAGAAAGACGCACAAACGGGATACTCTGCTCAACAGCGAAAACTGTTGACCAGGCTGACAATCCCAGGAGGCAGATGGCCAGAATACCGCTTAGCCAACCCGCCACCTGGGTAATCACGATCCTGGAAACCCGATTTAGCGGCAATTTCATCATGTCTGTGTCACTGGCGGCAAAGCAAATTCCATTGGTTCTATAAGCAGCAGAGTCTGACTCCCAACCACCTTGCTATATCTCCTTGCCT
Source organism: Thiolapillus brandeum (assembly GCA_011051425.1). Taxonomy (GTDB): domain Bacteria; phylum Pseudomonadota; class Gammaproteobacteria; order Chromatiales; family Chromatiaceae; genus Thiolapillus; species Thiolapillus brandeum_A. Next base: position 6,927 of record DRLF01000072.1, read on the forward strand.
CGAAAACTATAGGTTCTATCGGTTCTATCTGTTTATTCTTAAAAACCTGAACCATTCGAACCAGGCATATCGCCTGACTGTCCCTAATTCTCCAACATCCTCTTTTCCACTCAATGAGTTGATACGCTATTTACAGACACACCCCCATCCTCTAAAAAAAGGAAGGGGGTGTGAATCAGTCAAAAGTCTATTACAAATATATCATTCCTGT
>DRLF01000073.1 GCA_011051425.1 Thiolapillus brandeum
ACCGACGCTGGACATCACGCATTGTTGCCGACAACTTCAGTCCGTTTCAGCGTCTGGCTATAGAACATTTTGAAGACTCACGTGTTGAGTATCTGATGCTCAAAGAATATCCGGGGCTGCGTAAGTTCCAGGCTCACCTGGGCCGAATCCAGGCCGGCGTCCGCCAGTCGCTGCGCGAGGCCGGCATTGATGCGGGTGCCGTTTGTGATGAGATTGACCCGCATGCCCAGTTCTTTGGCATAAGCCACCAGTTCAGGCAACTGTTTATGCAGCGTCGGCTCACCGCCGGTGAAGCTCACGGACGGCACCTTGCCTTCATGCCAGAGCTTGTGCAGCACGGCGCGGATCTCTGCCACGCTCATGACCTTTTCATCATTCACCGGCTGGGTGGTGCAGTTGCAGCCCGCGTAGCAGAAGACACAGCGCAGGTTGCACTTGTAGGTGATGGCCACCTCGGAAAGAATGGGCAGGTCGGAAAAATGGCGGCTGAAGGTTTCGACTTCCACGCCCGGGTGCTCCGAATCCGCCGTGACATGACCTTCGAGCACACCCCGTACACCGTGCAGAAACAGGGCCAGCTGCTCCAGCCTGGTGCTGTCATTTCCCAGTCCCCGGATGACGGCCGCGATCTTGCCGCCATCGAGGAGAAACTTGAGAATCTGCGCCCCCTGGGCATTGAGCTTCTGCGCCTGGTTGGGGCGTTTGATCAGGATATTGTCCTCGGTGCGCACGAAGATGTAGGGCCCGACATTGCTGATGAACTCGTCCACCCAGGTCAGATCTGGCATACCGGCGGGCACGGGTCCGGAGCGGCGGAAAAAATGCTTCAGCATTTGCCGTCATCCTGTCGGGCTGAAGCCCGACCTACAGCCAGGCCTGCGGCATGGGGGTATCTCCAGATCATCGCCATCAGTGAGAACCTCCACTGACGCAGGCCGAATGACAGGCGCTGTGGCAGGCGGAATGACAGGCCGAGTGGCAGGCGCTGTGACAGGCGGAATGGCAGGCGTCATGGCAGACATTCAGCTCCATGGCGATATCGGTGTTCAGGGGGCCATGGATGATATGGTCCATCGTGACCGGCATGTCCGTGGCATAGCGTGCCGGATCATTGTCATAGCGCCAGCGCCGCTGGTAATAGGGATGCTGGTTGTGATACCAGAAATACCAGTTGTTGGCGCCCGTTTGTTCACCGACAGCAGCCCCCATACCCGCCTGCCTGATGAAGTCCTCGACCTGCTTGCGGTAGTATTCCTGGGTCGCCTCGATATCCGCATCCCAGGCCTTGAGCTGCACCTTCTTCACCGCCGTGTTCATCAGGTCTTCCAGCTCGGCCTGGGACAACTCACCGTCATCGGCCAGGGAGTGGTAGAACAGCTGCTCGTATTCATCCAGCTCGTGCAGGTTGGGCGGCTGCAGCACCTTCACCCGCAAGGGCGATTCCGATTCGATCTTCAGAAAGCCCTCCAGCACCATGGAGTTGAGCATGGAGGACACGATGAGCTTGAAAGGGATCTCCAGATAGAAGGCCGCCTCCAGGGGCGTCAGGTCCTTGCACACTTTGCCGGGTTTGCGGAACTCGGAAAGAATCAGCTTGGGCGGCGTCCAGTCCAGGTTCTCCCAGCGAATCTCGTCCAGCCCTTCCCTGGCCTTGAGCATGGAACGCTGCTTGCCTTTTACCACACCGAAGAAGGCGCCGATGACCGCCAGGCCGAGCACCAGCAGCCAGGAATTCCCCGCGCTTTCCCCGCGTCCCGGCACGGCAGCAGCCTGCTGTACCGGCCGGGCCGTCAGCTTGAACCACCCGGCCGGCAGGTAGAACTGTACCCGCATGTGATAGCGGTTGCCGGGGTCGTTCTTGTGGAAGACGATCAGCAGGCGGTTGTTTGGCCCACGCTGGTAATCGATGAGGTATTTCTCGTTCACCCAGGGCTCGGTAAGCACCAGGCGCCCGCTGTCCACCACTTGGCGGGGATTGACCTGCTTGTCGGGCAACGTATAGGGCGTGAGAATCTTGAGGGTGTAGTGGTCCTGGTTGGCGGCTTCGTCCCATTGCACCGGCGCCCAGTTGAAATACACCAGTTCGCGGCCATCATCCGCCGTGGTCGGCCCCAGGTAACCTGCCGCATGAAAGTCCGTCCTAAACGGCAGGTTGAAGGTGACTGTCTGTCCTTGGGGCACACCCTGGCCATCGGCCAGCAGGATGTCCCACTTGCCGCGGTTGAGCTTGCGGATGTCCAGCCGGTATTTGTTACCCCGGCTGTCTACGGCGCCTGCCTGATCGACAGCCATGCCGACCTTCAGCTTGTCATTGCCTTCGAAATAAAAACCGTGCAGTTCACCCGAGGTCACCCGCCACTGAACCCGGTAAAGCACCACGGCGCTGCCGTCTGCCTTGAGATCCACCGTGGTTTCCACGAAGCGTATCTCGCCCTTGCCCGCCTGGGCAGCAGTGGAAAGCAACAGGATGAAGAACAGGAAAAGCAGTCGCTGAATCATGTATTTACCGTGGCCGGGAACGGATACCCGATCATATTACCCCACTCAGGCCCTGGCAAATAAGGAGTGAGGCCCCCTTCAGTCCCACCATCCCGCCTTGCGCGCCTTGATCTTGTCGATTCGCTGCTGTGCGCCATCCAGGTCGTAGCCCTTGTCGGGACAATTGTCACGCAACCAGGCAAGGGATTCGCCAGCCTCGACGAGATGGGCGCTGGTTTCCGCCTGGCTTCTCGCTATGACACCATCGACAGTACCAGCATCGGCGTCGAATGGCGGCCGGTGGTTCCCGTCCCAGCATTGGCGGGCATGTTCCTTTTCGTGATCCAGCACGACCTGGAACAGGAAAGGCGGTTGGCAGCTTTTCCTCTGTGCCTCGTGAAATTCGTCCTGCCAGAGAATCTTGCAGGTCTTCGGATCCGTGGCCATGTAATTGCCGACCTGGCTGTTCGGCTGGCCGGGTCCGGCAGGCGTGTGTGGCCGACCGGTGAGGTTTTTCGATGTGCGATCGGTGATCAGGCTTTCATACTCATCGACCGTGCTGGCAAAATCGCGGATCTTCGCGTTGGAATAGGCGTCTGCCGCGGCAAGGGCATAACGCAGGTCACCATAGATTTCATCACAAGACGAGTATCCTTCCAAGGACCAGCGTGATACCACACGCTCTTCATAACCGTGACTGCCTACCCGGCTTTCCTGGATATCCTCCCCAGCAATGATGTCCCTTTCACTGTCCAGCCTTCCTTCCGCCCGCATGGCGAACAAATGGGCTATAGGTGGCATGCGGATGGTAGTGCTGGTGGATGCTTCCGACCGATGTGTATCCATGGCAGCCTTCTCGCCCATGGCGCCCGTCCGCAAGTGCTGTTCCGTTACTTTTTTCTTGCCGCTGCAGGCATCTACCATGCGATCCACACTATCGGAAAGGGTACTGCTGTACCAGCTACGACCGGCAGTGATGACGTAGCGCCCGCCAGGCATCATCTGAACAGCGGCGCTCAGTTCGTCCTTCACACCGTCCGGTACCGGGCCATCGTAAAGGTTGACAATGGTCTTTTTCCGGATTCGGCGGGAATCTCCGGGGTGACGCGTCTCCCGCTTGCAACTCCAGGCGTTGCAACGCTTGGAGGTCACGCAAACGGCCTTGGCGGCCACCTTGTCCGAGCTTTCTTCGGTAACATCGCTGAGGGAATGCTGTTTGTCGAGGATGTACAATGACGGCAAGGGTCCGCACACACGCAGCACGAGGCTCTCCTTCACCTCCCGCACATAGTCGTGTTTGTCGGTATTGCCCTGACTGGAATCGTCGCTATGCTCTTCCGCAGAACCTGAGCGTTCAATGCTGATGCTGCCCTTCCAGATCCGGGGATCCTGCCGCATAAAATCCAGTTCACCTGCGGCGTTTCCCTCTATCCAGGCCACGGGGAAGATGACACCCCCTAGCAGGAGGGCCACCAGGTATTGTTTTACATACATCATCTTCACACCTCCCAGTTTTTCAGTAGCTGCCGGGCTGTATGCTTTGTGCACCGGTTTTCAGGCTGGCCCAGCTGCCCAGCGCAGCGGTGATCTCGCCCAGAGTGGGATACTGGGCATCCCAGGGTTCTGAAAACGCGCCCCGGCAGGTCATGCGCAGCACGTCCGGCTGTTTCTCCGAATGCAGCCAGAAATGATAGCCCAGGAAGATATCCGCCGGGCTGCTGTCCACATCCGCGCCTGCCAGCGTCAGGGATGCCAGCCTCACGGGGCGCCAGGATGCCACCTCTTCCATCAGGTGCTGTATGCGCGTGACCACGAAGGTGTCGGCTTCAATCGTCTGGGGCTGTTCACTCAGCTTGCGTACCTCGAAACTGCAGCTGATGTCGTACTGGTTGAAACTCAGGGAGGGGAGCATTTTCCCCTGCTGCAGGAACACCCGCGCATTGCCGGGAGAAACGGTCAGGGTCTTGTGCAGCACCACCCGGTAACCGCTGTCTTCGCCGCTGTAATCGGGCACCCAGCTGCTG
>DRLF01000074.1 GCA_011051425.1 Thiolapillus brandeum
AAGGCCGCATGTGTGCCAAGTCCATGGTCAAGTACTGCCTCGACAACCCGGACCTGAAGCCTGAACTGGCGGATTCCGTGGATGACCTGGTAGCCGAGATCTACAAGCCGGTCAGGAATTTCCTGGAGCACAAGGACTACTCCACCGCGATCGATATCAACCCGAACTACATTACGCCCAAGATGCTGCAGTTCCGTCTGCAGAAGATCATGGACGAGTACGTGGCCGGTGTTGCGACCTACTACCAGACCAACGGCAAGATGCTGGAAGTCGCCGGTGAGAAGCTCGACATGCTGAAGGAAGACGCCGAGAAGATGCGCGCCAAGGACCTGCACGAACTGCTGCGTGCCTGGGAGAACTACCACCGCATCATTACGGCGGAAGCCCACATGAAGCACATCGAGTTCCGTGAAGAATCCCGTTACCCGGGCTTCTACTACCGCGCCGACTACAACATCGTCGACGAGGAGAACTGGAAGTGCTTCGTCAACTCGATCTACGACCGCGAGAGCAAGAAGTGGACCTGCTTTAAGCGCAAGCACGTGGATCTGGTCGACAAGACCAAGCTGTTCAAGTAAGTCTTACTGAACAGTAGCTTGATCAGGAAGTCCGGGCGCCTTTCAGGTGCCCGGACTTTTTTATTTTCCGCGTTTTCCGTGCCTGATTCGGGCATGCGGACTCGTGGTATCCTTGTTGGTTCACCGACATTCAATACAATGATGCAGAGGTAAGCCGCTATGGCCGATGTGGATATCAATATCGGGGAGTCACCGTTTGAAGCCAGTCCCGTGACGCCGAAGACGTTTGATGAAGACCATGTCATCAAATTCCGGTGCTACAAGGGGATCGAATGTTTCAACGCCTGTTGCAGCAACATCGATATCACGCTCACCCCGTATGACATTATTCGTCTCAAGCAGCGCCTGGGCCTGACGGCGTCGGAATTCCTGAAAAAATACACCATACCCTTCGAGTTTGCCGCCAACAGCATTGCCGGCGTGAAATACAAGCCGGTGGAAGGCGGGACCGCCTGCCAGTTCATGACGGAGGAGGGTTGCAGTGTCTACGAAGACCGGCCGACCGCCTGTCGTTACTATCCGGTCGGACTGTTGTCCATGCGTCGGGCCGACGAGAATTTCGACCGGGCATCCTATGCGCTGGTGGAGGAAGATCACTGCAAGGGCCACCTGGAAGACCGGGAGATTACTATCGGTGAATACCGCAAGGAGCAGGGGCTGATAGAGTACGACGAGCAGGGGCGCGCCTGGCGGCAGCTGATTCTGAAAATGAAGTCGGCAGGCCCCTCGATCGGCAAACTGTCGAAAACCAGCCTGCAGTTCTTCTTCATGGCCTGTTACGACATGGACCGTTTTCGCGCTTTCGTGGACAGCGAAGGTTTCAACCAGAGCTTTGTGATCGATGATGCCACCCGCAAGGAGCTGATGGAGGACGACCTGGCGCTGCTGAAATTCGGTGACCGGATGATCCGCCAGGTCATGTTTGCCGAGGAATCCATTGAAAAAAAGGCGGATGCGGAAGAAAAACTGATTCAGCGCCGCAGGGAACAGCGCGCATTGCGCGAAGAAATGGGTATGGATAGCGAGGATCCGGCCTCATCCTGATCAACCTGCATTAATCCATAAGCAAAAGTTTATGGTAACAATCAAAAGCCCTGAGTGTTATTTATCACTCGTAGAACGTAAAGTACCGCCTTTCTGTTGGTCCCGGCGCATTCTCCCGGATTGATCAACGAGGCGGTTTTTACATTGTCAATCTGCGAGGAGAACTAGCATGGCTCTCGACCAATCCCAACGTTATTCCGATCTCAGCCTCAAAGAAGAGGACCTGGTCACGGGTGGCAGGCATATTCTTGTTGCCTACAAGATGAAGCCGAAGTCCGGACACGGTTACCTGGAAGCTGCAGCGCATTTCGCGGCTGAATCCTCCACCGGCACCAATGTCGAAGTCAGCACCACCGATGACTTCACCAAGGGCGTTGACGCCCTGGTCTACCACATCGACGAAGCCAACGAGGATATGCGTATTGCCTATCCGCTGGAGCTGTTTGACCGCAACATTACCGACGGCCGCATGATGATGGTTTCCTTCCTGACCCTGGCCATCGGCAACAACCAGGGCATGGGCGATATCGAGCACGGCCAGATTATCGACTTCTTCGTTCCGCCGCGCGCTATTCAGCTGTTCGACGGCCCGGCCAAGGACATCACCGACATGTGGCGTATCCTCGGCCGCCCGCTCAAGGACGGTGGTTACATCGCCGGTACCATCATCAAGCCCAAGCTGGGCCTGCGCCCCGAGCCTTTCGCCGAAGCGGCCTACCAGTTCTGGCTGGGTGGTGACTTCATCAAGAACGACGAGCCCCAGGGCAACCAGGTATTCTGCCCGGCGAAAAAGGTATACCCGCTGGTGGCCGATGCCATGAAGCGTGCCCAGGACGAAACCGGTGAAGCCAAGCTGTTCTCGGCCAACATCACCGCCGATGACCACTTTGAAATGTGCGCCCGTGC
>DRLF01000075.1 GCA_011051425.1 Thiolapillus brandeum
AGCTGCGCCTGGCCTTTTTCAGCAAACTGCAGAATATTGCCGACGAATCCGTACTGCACGGCCATCTGGAAGCGCTGGGCATTCCTGTGGACGAAGTGGAGGCAGAAATCAGCAACGGCAATGCCTACGCTGCCCTGTCCCTGGACATGGATGATCACCGCAACCGCATGATCGAAGGCAGCCCCACCTGGATCATGAACGAAGGACGCCAGCGGCTTTACGGCAACGTGGGCTACCGCGCCATCGCGGCCAATATTCAGGAGCTGCTGGAACGGGAAGTGGACCTACCGGACTGGTGCTGATGGTTTCCTGATCCGCGCCAGCAGCTCGCGGGCGACGCGCAGACGCAGGCCGTAGGCTGCCGGCTGATTGATGAAAAGGGCAAAAGGACGGCTCTCCAGGTAACCCGCATAACAGCTGATGCCCTTCAGGGTGCCCGTCTTGGCCTGGATCCCGGTTTCCGGCGATGGCAGCAACCCGCGATAGGGCCGGAAGGCTTCCAGCAGCGTCACCATCTGCCGGGCGCTGATACGGTTCCGCCGCGACAGGCCCGATCCTTCCACCATTGTGAAACCCTGCCAGTGAAAGCGCGAGGCAATGCGCTGTCGTGCATACCGACGAGATTTTTCGAAATCGGCGGGAGCGCCGCCGACCTCGGCGCCCAGGGCCAGGAACAGCTGGTTGGCGATGAAATTGGTGGAATAGCGCAGCATGGCCCGCAATACCGCTTCGAGGGTGTGGCTGTTCATATGCCGGTAGTACAGGGGCAGCTCGCCGGGCAGCGGCTGGTTGCTGATGCTGCCTGTCACCTCTATGCCCTGTTCCTGCAGCTTGGCCTGCAGGATCTCGCCGAAGTAGCGGGCGCTGAGCCGGCTGTCGCGAATGTTCACTCGCTGCCTGCCGTTTTTCAGGTTCCTGGCGATTTCCCGGGCAACATCGGTCAGGGGCGTCTGGGGTTCGGCGGAAAGGATGCCCCGGGCCGTTTTGCGCACATTTACCGTGTTGAAGTTGGCAGCCAGTGCCGCCACGGGGGCATCATAGGGGTTGCTGCTGTCCGAGCGGCCATCGATGGAAAGCCCGCCAGCGAAATAGCTGCCGTCCAGGCGGATGCCGTGCAATGTGGTCAGTCCCTTCGCTTTCAGGCGAACAGCGATGCGCTCGATTTCTTCCGATACCAGCATGGGATCGCCGTAACCTTTCACCCAGAGCACCTGGCCACCGTCGAGAAAAAAGTCCGTGGCGAAACGGTGATCCAGCCCCCAGTGATCGATGGCCAGCCAGGCGGTGAGGATCTTCAGTGTGGAAGCAGGAATGCGCGGAGCTTCGGGCCGGTGGTTGACCATGGCTTCGCCGTTCCCGTCCAGCAACAGCAGGCTGGCATCGGGCATGTTTCTTACCTGGCTCAGTGCATCCGTTGCACTGGCACAGGTGGCCGTCACCGCCAGGAGCAGGATCACGAGAGCCAGGTTGATGCACCGGAAAATCATCCGGCAGAGTATAGCAGCCAGGATTCGCGGTAGAATCCACCCACCATTCCTCCTTGCCGAGAACCCGTGCCTGCTGCCGTAGAAAATCTGAAAAAACAGATCAGCCAATGCCTGCTGAAAGACCGGCACCGGTTGCGCCGCCAGTTGCAGAACCTGTCCCGGCAGATACAGCAGGACAGGCCGCTCGATCCTGCCGTTCTGGCCGATGTGGAACAGCGTATCCACAGGTCGGCAGCAGCGGTCCAGGCGCGCAGGGATTCGCTGCCCGTGCCGGAATACCCGGCCGAGCTGCCCATTATCGCGCGTCTGGAAGAGATACGTGAGCTGATCGCAAAACATCAGGTCATCGTCCTCTGTGGTGAAACGGGTTCGGGCAAATCCACCCAGCTGCCCAAGATCTGCCTGGACGTGGGGCAGGGCGTGTATGGCCGCATCGCCCACACCCAGCCGCGGCGCATCGCCGCGCGCAGCCTGGCCAGCCGCATCTCCTCTGAACTGGGGCGGGAGCTGGGCACGGCAGTGGGCTACAAGGTGCGTTTTCACGACCGGGTGAGCGAAAGCACCCATATCAAGCTGCTGACCGACGGCATGCTGCTGGCCGAAATCCAGCAGGACCGTTTTCTCAACGAATACGACACCATCATCCTGGATGAGGCTCACGAACGCAGCCTGAACATCGATTTCCTGCTCGGCTACCTGAAGCAGTTGCTGAAGAAGCGCCGTGATCTCAAGCTAATCGTCACCTCGGCGACCATCGATCCGCAGAAGTTCTCCAGGCATTTCTCCGATGCTCCGGTGATCGAGGTCTCCGGCCGCACTTATCCGGTGGAAGTGCGTTATGCGCCGCCGGAAGAAGACGAGGACAGTGGTGAGCGGGGTGATGCCACCCAGCAGGCCATCCTGGATGCGGTGGATGAACTTTCGAAGGAAGACAGGGGCGACATCCTGGTCTTCCTGTCCGGCGAGCGGGAAATCCGTGAGACTGCAGAAAGCCTGCACCGGCATCGCCTGCAGGTGACGGAAGTGCTGCCCCTGTATGCGCGGCTCAGCCCGGCAGACCAGGGGCGCATCTTCAAGCCGTCCGGGCAACGGCGTATCGTGTTGGCGACCAACGTGGCCGAGACCTCCCTGACCGTGCCGGGCATACGCCATGTCATCGATACCGGCTTTGCCCGCATCAGCCGTTACAGCCACCGCAGCAAGATCCAGCGCCTGCCTGTCGAGCGGGTATCCCGCGCCAGCGCCGACCAGCGCAAGGGGCGTTGTGGCCGCGTGGCGGAAGGGATCTGCATACGCCTGTATACAGAGGAAGACTACCTGTCGCGCCCGGAATTCACGCAACCGGAGATTCAGCGCACCAACCTGGCGTCGGTCATCCTGCAGATGAAAATGCTCGGCTTCGGCGACATCGAGAAGTTTCCTTTCATCGATCCACCCGACAGCCGCCAGATCAAGGACGGCTACCGGGTGCTGGAGGAGATCGGCGCCGTGGATGGCCTGGGCAAGATCACCCAGCTGGGGCGCAAGCTGGCGCGCCTGCCCGTGGATCCGCGCATCGCCCGCATGCTTCTCGAAGCTGCCCATACCCATGCCCTGCGGGAGATGCTGGTGATCGCGGCTGCCCTGTCGGTGCAGGATCCCCGTGACCGTCCCATGGACAAGCGCCAGCAGGCCGACGAGGCCCACGCGCTGTTCGTCAACGAAGAATCCGATTTCCTGGGCTTTCTCGAACTGTGGAAGTTCGTCGAGGAGAAGCGCCGCCACCTGACCCAGCGCAAGTTCCGCCGCCTGTGCCGTGAATACTTTCTTTCCTACACCCGTATTCTCGAATGGCACGATATCCACCGCCAGCTGCGCGCCCAGATGCACGACATGGGCTACCGGGACAACAAGGAATTTCCCGGCTACGAGACCCTGCACCGTGCCGTGCTGTCGGGTCTGCTCAGCCATATCGGTTTCAAGCAGACAGGGAAGGGCAAGGGCTACCTGGGTGCCCGCAACAGCCAGTTTCACCTGTTTCCCGGTTCCGCGCTGTTCGGCAACAACCCCAAGTGGCTGGTGGCGGCGGAGCTGGTGGAGACCACAAAGCTCTATGCCCGGGTGTGCGCCCGGGTGCAGCCCGAATGGATAGAGTCCCTGGCGGGGCACCTGGTCAGGCACAGCTATTCCGAACCTCACTGGCAGGCAAAACGCGGCCAGGTGGGCGCCTATGAAAAGGTCACCCTGTTCGGTGTGGTGCTGGTGCCCCGGCGGCGCATCAATTTCGGTCCCATCGATCCCAAACAGTCACGGGAGATCTTCATCCGCTACGGGCTGGTGCAGGGTGACTTCCACACCCGTGCGCCGTTCTGGAGGCACAACCGCGAACTGGTGGAATACGTGCAGGACATGGAAGCCCGCACCCGGCGGCTCGATCTGCTTGTGGACGAAGAACGCATGTATGCCTTTTACGACCAGCGCATTCCCGAAGGCGTCTACAGCAAGGCCCAGCTGGAAAAATGGCTGCGCAAGGCCAGCAGGAATAAGCCGCGCCTGCTGCATATGGAGCTGGAAGACGTGATGGCCAGGCAAAGCGATGCCAGTGCCGAGGCCCAGTTTCCCAAGGAACTGGATATCAGCGGCATGCGCCTGCCCCTGGAATATCATTTCGAGCCTGGCCATGAAGCCGATGGTGTGACCCTGGTGGTGCCGGCCGGGGCGCTGAAACAGGTCAGCCCGGGACGGTTGGACTGGCTGGTGCCGGGTCTGCTCGAAGAAAAACTGGTCACCCTGCTCAAGGGACTGCCCAAGTCCCTGCGCAAGCAGTTCGTGCCTGTACCGGACTATGCCGCCCGCGCGCTGCAGAAACTGCAGGTCAGTGATACACCCCTCGTCCAGGCGCTGGGACAGGCGCTGAAACAGTTGTCCGGTGGCACCTATGTACCCGAAGACGCCTGGAACGAGGCGGCGCTGCCGGACTATCTTCGTATGCGTGTTCGGGTCATCGACACTGAGGGCCATACCCTGGCTGCGGGCCGCGAT
>DRLF01000076.1 GCA_011051425.1 Thiolapillus brandeum
GAAAGCTTCGATGCGGTCATGCAACCGCTCATGCTCACCCATAAGCGCATCACCCAGCAACACACGCACGATACCCGGGTTGCGTTCGGCGAATGCCAGCATCAGATAAAGAATGCGCGCGCTGCGCTGGCGCGTTTCCCGGTCTTCTTCGAGGATCTGGTTGATACGCGTGAAAATGCCGTCCTCGGCGAAGCTGATCAGCCCCTCGAACATGCGCGCCTTGCTGGGAAAATGCCGGTACAGGGCAGCCTCGGAGACACCCACGGCCTCTGCCAGTTTGGCCGTGGTAATGCGTGCGCCGGGCCGGCTCTCCAGTTCCCTGGCCAGGGCTTCCAGGATATCCTGCTTGCGATTGCGATCCTTCAACGGATCAGCGTCCCGATGCCTTCGTCGGTAAACAGCTCCACCATCACAGCGTGCTTCACCCGGCCGTCGATGATATGGGATGAAACGACGCCACCACGCACCGCTTCCAGTGCACAGCGTATCTTGGGAAGCATGCCGCCGTGAATCGTTCCGTCAGCGATGAGTTCATCCACCCGCGCCGTCGACAAGCCGGTGAGCAGGTCGCCTTCCTTGCTCAGCAACCCCTTCGTATTGGTGAGCAGGATCAGTTTTTCGGCACGCAGCACTTCTGCCACCTTGCCGGCCACCAGGTCTGCGTTGATGTTGTAGGAATGACCGTCTTCACCTACGCCTATGGGCGCAATGACGGGAATGAAATTGCCGTGTACCAGCATATCCACCACAGAGACATCGATGCTCTCCACTTCACCCACATGACCGATATCGATGGAATTTGTGCCACCGGCATCATCCGTGGACGCGATAGTCAGTTTACGTGCCCGGATCAGATCGCCGTCCTTGCCTGTCAGCCCCACAGCAGAGCCGCCATGACGGTTGATCATGTTGACGATCTCCTTGTTGACCAGCCCGCCCAGGACCATTTCAACCACATCCATGGTTTCGGAATCGGTTACCCGCATGCCGCTGACGAACTGGCTTTCCTTGCCCAGGCGCTCGAGCAGATTGCCGATCTGCGGACCACCGCCATGCACGACCACAGGATTGATGCCTACCGTCTTCATCAGCACCACATCGCGGGCAAAACTCTGTTTCAGCTCCGCATCCACCATGGCATTGCCACCGTACTTGATCACCACCGTCTTGTCGCGGAATCGGCGTATGTAGGGCAATGCTTCGGAAAGCACGCGAGCCACATTGGTGGCGGCATCTGGCGTCAGGCTCATGAGTGTCTGCTTCTCTGGGTTGAACTCGGATGGAGAAGGGCCGGATTATAACATCAGAACGGCAGGGGCAGTTCCGGGGCAATCTGGGTCAGCAGGGTGCGGAATCTGTCCTGAATCTGCAGCAGTGCTTCCTCATTGCTCGCTTCGAAACGCAGAATCAGTGATGGCTGGGTATTGGAGGCGCGCGCCAGTCCCCAGGAATCGCCGTATTCCACGCGCAGGCCATCGAGTTCGACTACATCCGCATCCCCGAAATCACCCTGGTGCTTCATGGCCGCCACGATCTGACGTGCCCGGCCGGGAGGTGTGTCCACCTGCAGCAGCGGCGTGGCGAATGCGGAATGATATTCCGCAAAAGCTTCAGAAACAGGCATGGACTCCAGGGACAGTATCTCCAGCAGTCTTGCTGCGGCATACATACCGTCGTCAAAACCGAACCAGCGCTCCTGTATGTAGATATGTCCCGACATCTCGCCGGCGAGCATGCCACCGGTTTCCATCAGTTTCTGCTGCAGTTCGGCATGACCGGTCTTCCACATGATGGGACGGCCGCCACTGGCAAGAATCATTGCCGGCAAATTGGCGCTGCAGGCAACATCATAGATGACATCCGCTCCCGGATGACGCCGTATAATGTCGCTGCCGAGCTTCATGATCAGTTCATCCGCGGCGATCACTTTGCCCTGTTCATCCACGATCGCCAGAGCGTCACCATCGGCATCCAGCGCAATACCGATATCCGCCTCATGGGCCACTACCTCTTTGCTCAGTGCAGTGAGATTCTCGACATTCGAAGGATCCGGCAGGTGATTGGAATAAGCGGATTCGGGCTGGCAGAAGAGTTCGATGACTTCACAACCCAGCCCTTCCAGCAGCGGTACCGCCAGCGAGCCGGCAATTCCGTTGCCACAATCCAGCACGACTTTCATGCCCTCGACGAGTTGCACATCCTCAGAGACCGCATGAATGTATTCACTGCGCATGTCTTTGGAGGACAGATTGCCCACACCCTGGCGGCAATTGCCGCTGAGGATACGCTCACGTATTTCCAACAGCTGTGGCTGTGCAAGCGGCTTGCCATCCACAATAATCTTGAAGCCGTTGAATTCAGCAGGACTGTGCCCACCCGTGATCATCACGGCGGATACGCTGGATGCCATACGGGCTGCGAAGGACAACAGGGGCATGGGAGCCACTTCCAGATCCACCACATTACACCCGGATGCCAACGCTCCGGCGATCAGAGATGAGGCGTATTCACTGCTGGTGCGGCGATTGTCTCTGGCCACGAACAGACTGTCTCCGCCGGCTTCCTGCACCATACTGCCTACGATAAGGCCGATGGCCTGCGCGGTTTCCGCATTCAGCTCTGCATCGCTGAGGCCACGTATGAGATTTGCATGAAACAGGGTTTCCGGTAACTGCTCTGGTGTCAAACTGCAGACCTCATGATCTTCGGTCTTCTGTGGCTGCAAGTTATCAACTGTCATTTGCGGCTGCCCCGCTCTGTTCTCCTGTCGCTCGGCATTCACCGAAGCTGTACGGGTAGCCTGAGCATAACGTGTGAGCATTTCGATCGCCGGTATGGATTCTTTCAGCCTGGGCTGCTGTACGGTGGCGCCAAGACGTTTCAGGGTCGCATCCACCAGCGTGACTGTCATTCCCATGTCCTGCTGATAATCCCTTTGCAAACGGCGATAACTCCATAGCAAAGCCAGCACCAGCAGGACAATCACGACTGCAGCCATACCGGCAAGTATGGGCAGGGGAAGCCCTACCGTATCCGTGTTTGCGTAGCCTACATGCCACAGGGTACCGGGAACAGGAATGCGCCCGGCCTGCCCCGAAGCACCTTGCTCTCCGGCTTCAACCAGCGACATGCCCGTATCCTGTTCGAGTTTCAGAGATACACCCTGAGGGTGCAGGTCTTTCAGCCCTTTGGCGATAAGCTTGAAAGGAAATGTTGCAAACAGCACACCCGCGAGCTGGTCTGCGTCTTTCACCGGCATGGCAATGAGAAAATAGACTTTCCCCTTTTTGTCTTTCAGTGCTTCCACAGGCACCGTCGCCGATTTGTCACGCACGCGCTGATACATGTCTGCCGCCGCGTAACTGCCAAAGAGTTCCTGCTGGATCTTTTCATCACTCCAGTCCTTCACCGGCAACAGGCGGGTCAGAAGCACATCCGGCAAGGTATTCTGCAGCACCCTGTCCATCGCCACCATGGCCGGTTCACCTTCTTTGACCGCTTTGAGTACGGCGGGTCGGGAAGCAGCGAGGCGAACCAGTTCAGACTTGCCCTGCACCACAGCACCGACATATTTCTGCACGGATTCAGCCACCAGTCTGGCTGACTGTTCCAGTTTTCCGGCAGTATTCCTGGTGTTCAGCCAGCTTTGTCCGGCAACCAGCGCCGCGATCAACAGCACCAGCAAAACCAGAACGGGAATAAAATAGTAGAGCATGGAATGGGAACGGCCATCCGGCACGGCCGGCTTGGCTGTGTGTTCCGTTGCGCTTTCTTGTTTTTCTTCTGCGGTTTTTTCTGTACTACCAGACACCTGTTCCCCCATCGGGCGCTATACCCGGGCGTAAAAATTCCGTTTCCCTTGTTATTAACCCGGCGACCAAATATGTCGCCGGGTTAATATGTTATTCATCTCGCCGATACTGATCCGCCAGTACACCCAACAGCGACTCGGCCAGCTGTTGCTTGTCCTGCACAGGCAAATGCTTTTCGCCTTCCGGCCAGATAACCAGCAATGTGTTTTCATCGCTTTCGAACCCCATCCCGTCCGCAACGCTGTTGGCGGCGAGCATATCCACCTGCTTCGCCAAAAGCTTTGCCCGCGCATTCTCGACCAGATTCTGCGTTTCTGCGGCAAACCCCAAAGTATAAGGACCCTCTTCAAGTGTAGCCACTTCTGCAAGAATGTCCGGATTTCTGACCAGGCTGATATCCATCCTGTCGGACAGCTTCTTTATTTTCTGCTGCTGCGGATTTTCGGGCCGATAATCCGCCACGGCCGCACAGCCAACGAATATATCAACAGAATGAATGTTTTCAAAGACAGCCTTGTGCATTTGCAACGCTGTTTGCACATTGACGCGGTTTACACCTGGCGGCGCAGGAAGGCTGACCGGGCCGGATACCAGCAGCACATCGGCACCTCCCCGCCGGAAGGCCCGTGCCAGGGCATAGCCCATCTTTCCTGAACTGCGGTTGCCGATAAACCTTACGGGATCTATGGCCTCGTGGGTGGGGCCGGCGGTAATCAACACCTTCTTCCCGGCAAAGAGACCGGCACCGGAAGCGCTGTCAAGCGCAGCAAGCATGTCCGCCGGTTCCAGCATTCGGCCAGGACCCGTATCACCGCAGGCCTGCTCGCCGCTTTCCGGCCCCAGAACGCGCACGCCTCTTTCTTCCAGCAGGGAAAGGTTATGCTGGACGGCGGGATGCTGCCACATGCGCTGATTCATCGCCGGCGCGATGGCAATGGATGAGGCACTCGCGAGACACAGAGTGGTTAGCAGGTCATTCGCCAGCCCCAACGCCATGCGCGCCATGAAATCGGCGCTGGCAGGAGCAATCACCATCTGATCCGCCCAGCGCGCCAGCTCGATGTGCCCCATTGCAGCCTCATGTTCCTCGTCGAACAGCGAGCAGCGAACGGGACTCCCGGTCACCGCCTGGAAAGTCAAAGGCGAGACGAAGCGCGTAGCGGCCTCAGTCATGACCACACGCACCCTGGCACCGGCCTTGAGCAGCAGCCTGGCCAGTTCCACGCTCTTGTAGGCTGCAATCCCTCCGGTCACACCCAACAGAATATTCTGATTTGCAACGCCTGCCACTGTCCACCAGCCGCTTGTTGATCACACAGGGAATCAAGAGTAACCCAAGCCGCAGGCCCTGCAAAGGCATAGCGTCTGGAAAACAGCCCTCGAATGCGCTAGTCTCCAGGACGGCGATTGAAAATTCCCTCCGTGGCTTCTATCAGCCCGGGCAGGGAAACGCCACATGTTTCAGCAAGGCGAACAACAGAATCAACTTCAAGGATGAAGATATGTCTATCCCCGACTGGCCCGAACAGGAACGTCCCAGAGAAAAACTGCTGCAATCCGGCGCCCAGGCGCTTTCAGATGCGGAACTCCTCGCCATATTCCTCAGAACCGGCTGCAAAGGCATCAGCGCCCTGGATCTGGCCCGCCAGCTGCTGCAGGAATTTGGCGGTCTGCGCCCCCTGCTTGCCGCAGGGCGCAAGGAATTCTGCGCCATGCACGGCCTGGGCGACGCCAAATACTGCCAGTTGCAGGCCGTTATCGAAATGGCGCATCGCCACCTGCGGGAATCGTTGCAACGTGGTGATGCCCTGACCTCACCGGAACAGACCCGGCGATACCTCCGGCTCCGGCTCCAGTCCTACCCCTACGAAGTTTTCGCCTGCCTGTTTCTCGACAACCGTCACCGCATCATCGCTTTCGAGGAGCTCTTTCAGGGCACCATCGACGGCGCCAGCGTCTATCCGCGGGAAGTTGTGCGCCGCTGTCTGCACCACAACGCCGCAGCGGTCATCTTCAGCCACAACCATCCTTCAGGTGTTGCCGAACCCAGTCGCGCCGATGAACAGATCACCCTGCGCCTCAGGAAAGCGCTGGCCCTCATCGACATACGGGTACTCGATCACGTCATCGTGGGAAGTGACAGCAGCAC
>DRLF01000077.1 GCA_011051425.1 Thiolapillus brandeum
CAGCGGCCTGGACATTCATGCCATGAACAGCCTGCGTTGCAGGATTTCCGATATAAAGGGTGGTGGGCTGCTCAGGTACATCGCGCATCGGCCCACGACGGTGCTGCTGGTGTCCGATGTGCCCGGCGACGATCCTGCCGTTATCGGCTCGGGGCTGCTGTTTCCGAGCCCACAGGGGAAGCTGCCAGCGGATCTGCCTGAATGGCTGGCTGCACTGCCGATGAGGCCGCCTGTACCGGAGCAGACAGTTGTACCTCGGCACCACCTGGTTGCCACGTCGGCACAGGCCGTTGCTGCAGCGGCGCAAAAGGCCCGGTCGCTGGGCTATGTGACCCATGCCGGGTACCCCCCGATGGAGGGAGATGCCGCAGAGCATGGAGCAGCGTTTGCCCGCTCGCTGTCAGAAGCTCCGCCGGGGGTTCATATCGTTGGGGGAGAGACCACGGTGGTATTGCCGCCGCATCCCGGGCGTGGTGGCAGGAACCAGCATCTGGCGCTGGCGGCGGCCCGGGAGATTGCCGGGCGTGACGACCTGCTGATCCTGGCGGCCGGCACCGATGGCAGTGATGGTCCCGGGGAGGATGCCGGCGCCCTGGTCGACGGCAGCACCTGGCAGCGCGCACGGGACGAGGGACTCGACCCGGCGCTGGCGCTCGAACAGGCAGACAGCGGCAGCGTGCTGGAGGCAACAGGTGATCTGATCTCCACAGGCCCTACGGGCACCAATGTCATGGATCTGCTCATCGGACTGAAAGTGCCGGAATCCGGCTGAGATCGTCATGTCGCGATTGCAGCCTGGTTCACGAATGTCTGCCTGAACTTTTGCTAGATTGCTGCCATAGATCCCCGGTTTATCGCAGTCCCTCATGATCAGACAGAATCTTTCAGCCGCCATCCTTTTCAGCCTGTTGTGCTGCCATACGGTATTTGCCGCCGACTATCACATCGGTCCGGGGCAGCCCCTTTCCCGCATTGCCGATGCGCCCTGGAACGATCTGCAGGCCGGCGATCATGTCTTCATTCACTGGCAAAGCACGCCATACAGGGAGAAGTGGATCGTGTCGGGTCTGGGGACTGCGGCGCAACCCATCATCGTTTCCGGTGTGCCTGGTCCCACGGGACAGTTGCCCGTCATCGACGGCAGGGATGCGCAGACACCGCGCAGTATCAGCTACTGGAACGAGTCTCGCGGTGTGCTCAAGATAGGGGGCGATCTCAATCCCAACGAGGTGCCGCCCACGTACATTGTGATCGAGAACCTGGATATCCGTTCCGGTCGTCCACCCTATGGCTTCACGGATGATCATGGATCGGCCCAGAACTATGCCAGCAATGCCGCTGCCCTGTATGTTGAAGTGGCACAGCACCTGACTATCCGGAACTGCATCCTGCGGGATTCGGGAAACGGCCTGTTCATCGGCGTGAATGGCGGCAGAACCCAGGACATCCTCATCGAGGGAAACCGCATTTACGACAACGGCATCGAAGGTTCCATCTACCAGCACAACACCTATACATCAGCCTTGGGTATCATCTATCAGAATAACTACCTGGGGCCGCTGAGAGACGGGGCCGAAGGCAACAACCTCAAGGACAGGTCGGCGGGGCTGGTGGTGCGCTACAACTGGATCGAGTCCGGCAACCGGCAGCTTGATCTGGTGGATGGCGAGGATTCTGCTGCCGTGGTCGATCACGCGGACTACGGGAAAACCTTCGTCTACGGCAATGTACTGATCGAACCGGACGGTGCCGGCAACAGCCAGATGGTGCACTATGGCGGCGACAGCGGCAACGAAAGCATCTACCGCAAGGGCACGCTCTATTTCTATCACAATACTGTAGTCTCAACGCGCGATGGCAATACCACCCTGGTGCGCCTGTCCACCAACGACGAACACGCGGATATCCGCAACAATATCCTTTATGCAACCGCTGGCGGTGACTACCTGGCCATACTGAACCGTGCGGGCATTGCCGAGTTGCGCAACAACTGGATTTCTGCCGGCTGGGTGCCTGCTCACGGATCCCTTTCCGGTTCATTGAACGATCAGGACAACCTGGTCGGCACTGAGCCGGGCTTTGCAAATGCAGCTGCCCAGGACTTTTCCCTGGTGCAGGGTTCGCCGGCAGTCGATGAGGGCGTTTCTCTGGCCACTGCCGCGCTGTCGCAGCCTGTGTTGCGACAGTATGTGAAACACGCCAGGTCAGAAATCCGTTCACAATCAGAACAGCCGGATCTCGGTGCCTTCGAACGCTGCCCGCAATCTGAATGCGCGATGCTGTTCGACAACGGCTTTGAATAGTCCTGAAGATTGGGCGGCGTTACGGGGTATTCCGAATAACGGTATTCACATCACTCCGGCGCAGGATGCCGGTGAACCTGTGAACCGCATCTGTCGAGACTGATGTGGTCAGTTCCTGCCCATTCCCCGCAGCTCGGGCTTCAGCCCGACATTTCTCCGTTGTGGCAGCTGCTGTCGGGCTGAAGCCCGACCTACGGTCATAGCGCGAAGCTGCGTTATCCCGAATAACACAAAATCAATAGCTTAGGCGTATTTCCACGCTAAGATAAACAAGCGCCATTGAGGG
>DRLF01000078.1 GCA_011051425.1 Thiolapillus brandeum
TGGGCCGATGCGCGATGTACCTGAGCAGCCCACCACCCTTTATATCGGAAATCCTGCAACGCAGGCTGTTCATGGCATGAATGTCCAGGCCGCTGCCGAGCAGCCAGCGGTTCAGGTTTTGCAGATCATCCAGGGAAATGCCCGCCGGAAGCACTTCCACCAAGCTGGACGCACCACCGGAGATCAGGAACAGCAAGGGCTGTTTTTCAGGGTGATCCCAGATAAAGTCCAGCAGCGCCTGCCCTGCAACAAGGCTGCTTTCATCCGGCACCGGGTGCGCCGATTCCATCTGAATGATCCGTTCATGGGATGCAAACCGGGGATCAGCATAGCCTTTTCGGGTGATGACCAGCCCCTGCAACAGCCTTTCCTCCAGTGCCCGCAATGCCCCCTGCATCATGGCCGGCGCCGCTTTGCCGATGGCCACCACGGCAATAGATGCCCCATCTGACTGGCTCAGCCAGCGGGCAACCGCCCGCTCACCGTGGACGGACTGCAAAGCAGCCTGGTAGATGTCCAACAGGTCCCGCCGGTATCTTTCCCTGTCGCTGCATGTGTTAACATCGGTAATCATATGGAGTGAAACGCCCAGAGGTCGGAATTCTTGCAGATTATTACATTTCGCAGCCATTTCAGCCGCAATACCCTGTTGCTCATGCTGCTGCTGGCAGCCATCCTCGCCGGTATCTCGATATGGAAATTCGATCTGATCAAGACCGTCTATTTCAAGGACCAGCTGACGGCTACCGGCTGGATCATCAACGGCGCCATCGTCGCGCTGTTCCTGGTGGGCATCCTGCGTATTGTCGCCATCTTTCTTTCCTACAGCCGCGAAGAAGCCGCCACCAGCCGTTTCATCCGCAACCAGGAAGAGGAAGCCGAAAACCCCCTGGAGCAGGTGCCGCTCAACAGCATCATCGCCCGTCGCTATCTGGTGATGGAACGTCTGTTCGACGCCAGCACACCCATCAACCAAGGCGCCCTGGCCGCCACCCTGCTGGCCAATGAAAGCACGCGCACCAGCCTGCCAAAATACATCAGCAACATTCTCATACTCACCGGCGTGTTCGGCACCATCGTATCCCTGTCCCTGGCATTGCTGGGCGCTTCCGATCTGCTGGAAAACGCGGTGGATGTCGGCGGCATGGGGCTGGTGATACACGGCATGTCCACGGCGCTGTCCACTACCATTACCGCCATCGTCTGCTACCTGTTCTACGGCTATTTCTACCTCAAGCTAACCGATGCCCAGACCAACCTGCTCAGCGCCATCGAACAGATCACCACGACCTACCTGGCGCCAATGTTCGTCGTGGAGCAGGAAACCACCCTGTATGAATTCACGGGGCTGGTGCGCTCTCTGCAGTCCCTTGTCAAGCAGATGCAGGTCTCGCAGAAGGTGGTGACCAAGGCCGAGGCCAAACTGCTGGCCACGGTGGATGAATACCAGAGCCAGATGGATGAAAGCAACAGGGACATGAGCGCCGTCATCGAACTGCTCAGGCGTGGCTTCCGCCTCCGGGACGACGAATGAACGAACACGGCGGCTTCATTGATCTGCGCCTGAACAACCAGGACAAGCAGGGCAACGAAAGCTTCTGGCCCTCTTTCACGGATGTCATGACCGTAATCATGATGATCTTCCTCATTTCCATGGTGGTGGTACTGCTGCGCAACATGGAGCTGGTCAAGGAGATCCGCTCCACCATGGAGGCAGAACGCCAGGCGGTGGAGCTGGCCCGCTCCACCGGTGCCGAAAAGGCAGACCTGGCCAGCCGGCTCGATACCGCCATGGAGCAGCTCCAGGCTGCCGATACCCGCGTCAACGAACTGCAGCTTCAGGTGCTGCGCCTGCAGGAGCAGAACAAGGTGCGCGCCCGCGCCGTAGCCGACCGCGACCGGCAACTGAAAACCCTGCTGGAAGAACGCAACAATCTCACCCAGCGGGCAGCCCAGCTCATGCTGGACAAGCAGGCAGCCGACAAGGCCGTCACTGCCGCCAGGGCGAAGGAAACCCTGTCCAAGCGGCAGCTGGCGGATTTTCAGCAACAGTATGCGCGGCTGAAAGAACAGCTCGACCGGCAGAACCTGCAGATTGCCGTGCTCAAGAGCAAGCTGAGCAACCAGGAGCAGCAGCTGGCGGCAACCCGGGAGGAACGCCAGACCGTGGAAGAAAAATACCTGGTGCTGGCCGACGAATACGACACCCTGAAAGTGCGCTACGACAAGCTGGTGCGCCCTGCCCGTTCCGCCAAGGGGCGCCACCTGGTGGAAGTCCGCTACTTCAAGAAAGGCGGAAAACCCCGTATCGAATGGCGCGACGGCCACACGGGAGAATTCAGGGCGGTGTCACGCAGCCAGCTGGACAAGGCGCTGGTCAGGCTGAAAAAAAAGCACGCAGACGGATTGTACGTGAAAGTCATCCTGCCGGAAGACAGCGGCCTTTCCTACAGCGAGGCCTGGACCTTCACCAACGACCTGCACAAGAAATATGACTACTACTTCCAGGAGCCGGCTGAAAAACCCAACGCTCCTACAGATGCTCCTGAAAGCAATTCTCAACAGTGATTGCAGGCCACTGCTAGAAATGTCACAGCCGCGCAACCCGGAATCCATAACACCTTGATGCGTTGACTGTTTGATGCAAAATCACCTGATGCGTGAAGCTGCATGGAGCGTATGCACCTCAAGATTGATTCTGCGCACTGACAAAATAAGGAGCATTCCCGCTTTTCCTGGCCAATTTCAGAGATGACATCACGAGGTGGAGAGATGAAAACCGTACAACTTGAAATCAAACGCTTCGATGATGTGATCGGCGATGTGGCAGCCGCGTTGGCTGAAGACAAGTCCCTGCCTTCACGAATCAGCTTTGACAATGTGGAAGCCCTGTGGAAGATCCTCTCCCCCAAGAAGATGGAACTGCTGCAGGCCATGGCGGGACAGGGCTATCTTTCCATTCGGGAGATTGCCCGACGGGTCAACCGGGACGTGAGCGCGGTCCATCGGGACATCAAGGCACTGACCGATGCCGGGCTGGTGGAAAGAAACAGCGAACGCCAGGCCTGTTTTCCCTACGATTAGATCCATGTGGATTTCGTTTTGCATGGCGCGGCTTGAATCTTTTTAGGAATCGGTTGTATAGGTGGGGTCGGAGTCAAATCAGGGAGATGTTGCGAAAATTCAACGGCTTGGGATAATTTGACGCAGACCCCAAGGTTACCAAGGTTATCCGCTTTCCCTGGCAATATACCTGTCCACCATCTGATCCAGCAGGGACAGCGGCAGCGCGCCGTTTTTCAGGATCGCGTCGTGGAAACCACCATAGGTAAATTTCGGCCCCATGATGGCTTGTGCCCTTTCGCGCAACTCCAGTATCTTGAGCATACCGACTTTGTAGGCCAGCGCCTGTCCCGGCATGACCAGGTAGCGCTCCACCTCGGCAACCA
>DRLF01000079.1 GCA_011051425.1 Thiolapillus brandeum
CGAGATTGTCCAGATCCTCGTCCAGCAGGTCCGACATGCTGGTGTCGGCTGCCTCCAGGGCCTGGTCGATGGCCTTGTTCAGCTTGTCCTCTTCGACGAGGATGGCCTCGGTGGTGATGCCAGTGTGGAACTTGATCTCGTCCAGCCCGGTGAGATTGGTCGGGTCCGAGACGGCGACGAACAGGCGGTTGCCACGTTTGAAGAGGGGCAGGGCATGGTGCTGGCGGATCAGTTTCTCGTCCACCAGCTTGATCGGTGCCGCCTCCAGGTCCATGACCGAGAGGTCGAACAGTGGCAGGCCGAACTCCTGGGAGGCTACGCGCGCCACGTCGCTGGCGGCGACCAGCTTATTGGCAACCAGGTAACTCGCGAGCAGCGCCTTCTCACGGCTCGCAGCTTCTACGGCCTCGAAAGCCGCCTGCTCGTCCAGCAGGTTCTCCTGAACGAGCCGCCGGGCGAGGCCGGTCAACTGAATGGCGGGTGTCGAGGCAACCATGCGTTTCTGATTTTCTGATAAGTCCCTGAAAGATGCGATGCTACCATGTTCCCGGGGCGTAATGGCAATTCCCGGCGCAGTGAGCGGAGTGGGCCCTGTTCACTAGGTTTGTCTACACTTACCTAATTCGGCTGTAGGCACGGAAATCTTTAGTGCATTACCTGCACCAGGTCAATATTCACAGGCGGAAAAAAACACCCCCGCAATGCGGGGGTGCTGAAGCTTGCGCCTTTGTCGCCGATCAGGAGCGGCATTCGGCAGGCACGTAGCGGGTGTCGCTGGGGTTGTTGCAGTCCCAGGTTACGCCGCCGCTGGTCGTATTGAGGGTGCCGACCATGTCGAAGGTGACGGTAGCGCTGTCGGCATCGACGCTGATGCTCAGCGTGACAGGGCCTGAACCAGAGCCGGCATCTGTACAGCTGGTGATGGTCGTGCGACCGATGGCGGTGCCAGTGGTCACGCCGGCGCAGGCATCGCTGAGGCCGCCGGTGGCCAGGTTTTCAGACACCGTGGCTTTGGCTGCAGCAGCCTGGACCAGGCCTTCCGAAACCTTGGCGCGGACGGTGTAGTCCTGATAAGCGGGCAGGGCGATAGCGGCCAGAATGCCGATGATCGCCACGACGATCATGAGTTCGATAAGGGTGAAACCCTGCTGTACTTTCTTCATGGTGTCTCTCCTATGTGCGGTGGTGAAGAACTGTTCTACCGGTGACACTTTCGGCGGCGGGCCTGAATTCTTGAGGCTCGCGCCAGTGAAAGCATCGTGGGAGGAAATGTAGCAATGACCGTGCCAAGTCGAAGAGCCGGGTGATCGGTGGCAAGTTTCGAGGAAAAAGTGTGACCGATGTCCGGGTTTGGGGGTATTTTTGTCCGGGAGCAGCTGTATGGCAGTGGCAGTCTTGCCAAAAAGTGACGCAGAGTGTCACCTCGGGCTGACGTGGAACGTCAAATTGGGCCGCATGAAAGAGTTTACACCAGTGCCATGAGTGCATGAACGCCGGGCTGTGGCAGGAACAGATTTTGCAATAATGCAGATGGGTAGTGGCCAGCCTGGCGAGGGCTGCTTTTCAAATCCAAGGAGAGTTATGAATGGCTCATCAGGCTAAATCCGGGCAGCGGGAACGGGAAATCGTGAAACAGGCCGAACGCCTGGCCCGGAAGGGGAAAGTAGAGGAAGCCATAACAAGGTGTCTGGAGTGGCTGCAGAGTGGTGAGGAGTCGGCCAGGATCCATCAGCTGTTGGGCACTCTCTATACCAGTTCCCACAACAACAGCCAAGCGCTGGAACATTATTCGAGCGCGGTTCGTATAGAACCGGATAACTCTGTCTATCTTGCGCTTTTCGCCGAAGCCCTGTTTCTGAACGGGTACGTGGAAGAGGCTTTGGGGACGTACAAACGCAGCCTGGAAATCGATGGTAAGAACTATGTGGCCCTGGCGGGCCTGGGGGCGTTGCTTTGTCAGCATGAGCAGTTTTTCGAGGCGCTGGAGTATCTGCAGCAGGCAATAGTCATCAACCCTGGAGATTTGTATGGATTGCTGTGGACGGCCGTTGCGCTGGCGAATTGTGAGAGATTCGACGAGGCGTTGGAGTGTGCGGAGAAGGCGCTACGACATAATCCGGCCAGCGCCGATGCCCAAGCCATGCTGGGCAGAATCTACATGTATCTTGGGGACAAGGACAAGGCGAGATCTCACCTCACCACCGCGATCAAGCGCGACCCGGCTATGGGGCATGCTTATGCCCTGCTGGCGTCGGTAATGAAGTTCACCGAGCAGGATCGATGGTTGATCGAAGAGATGGAGGAGAGACTGAAGGATAGCCTTGTCGCCGTAGTCAAGGAGCACATTCATTTCGCCCTGGGGAAGGCATACGATGATCTTGGTCAATGGGACAAGGCATTCTTTCATTACAAGAAAGGCAACGATATGGCAGTCACATCGTACGATGATACGGCCCTCAAAAAGAATCTGAAAAAGACGAAGGGGATCTTTACACGTGCTTTCTTTGAGAGGCGGAAGGACATGGGGGTCGATAGCGAGATCCCTGTGTTCGTTATTGGTATGCCAAGATCCGGCACGACTTTGACGGATACCATCCTGAGCAGCCACTCGCTCGTCGAAAGCGTTGGAGAGTCGACACTGATAGACAGGATCTCCAGGGAATATCTCGCAAAGGGCAAGCTGGAATATCCGGAGTCTCTACCAGAGGTTTCTGGAGAACAGGTCAAGGAAGCAGCAGAACTGTATCTGGAAAAGATTTCCAGTGTGGCGGGGCAAGAAACCAGGAGGGTTGTGAACAAGATGCCGGTCAATTTCTTTCATCTCGGTGTCATCGCCCTGATGTTTCCAAAAGCTCGCATTATCTATCTCAAGCGCAATCCCCTGGATAACTGCCTGTCGTGCTATTTTCAGCGTTTTTTTTCCCGGAGGTTGGGTTGGTCAACCGATCTTGAGCAGCTGGGTGCTTTTTATCGACGTCATCTGGAATTCATGGAACACTGGAAGAGGGTGCTGCCGGTGCCGATTCTCGAGGTCCGGTATGAGGATCTGGTGAACGATTTCGATAATGAGGCGCGCCGCATCGTCGAGTTTTGTGGCCTGGAATGGGAAGACGGGTGTGCGCAGTTCCATTCCTCCTCCAAGGGTGTCAGGACCGCTAGCGCCATGCAGGTCAGGCGTCCCATATACACCTCATCGGTCGGAAGATGGAAGAATTATGCAAATCACCTTGGGCCGCTGATAGATGCGTTGGGGAAGGAGGCAAGGCCTTTTCTGGAGGCTGTGGGCGAGCGGTCGCCAGGGACAAGCAGGGTGGGTTCGATTCTCCGGCGATTGGTTGGCGCGGCCAGGTGACGGGCCATGCCGGAATTCTGTATGCAGAGGGTCAAGGAATGTTCAAGGCATTCAAAAAGAGGAAGTTGATCAGGGAGTTTTCCGAACAGCTTGCGGCGGATCTCTACAGCCTGGCGCCGCCTGATCTGATCAGGGAGGCGCGCGAGGGGAAATCGAAGAAAGTGC
>DRLF01000080.1 GCA_011051425.1 Thiolapillus brandeum
CGATGCGGACAGGAGGGGGCGGGGACGGGCCACAGCACTCATGAGCAAAGCCTCCCCACAGCTTCCCGGAAAATTCTGCCGCGATGCTCGAATCCATCGAACATATCGAAACTCGCACAGGCAGGGGACAGCAACACCCGGTCTCCCGGGGCGGCCAGCCCTGCCGCAAGAGTTACCGCTTCATCCATATCGTCTGCTTCCACAGTCCTGACGGAAGCGTTCAGCAGGTCACCGATCTGGCGCCGGTCACGCCCTATCAGCACCACTGCACGGGCTGTCTGGCCGATCACCCGCGCCAGCTCACCGAAATCCGCCTGTTTGCAGTCGCCTCCGGCAATAAGCACGGTGCGGCTGCCATCATCTGTGTGCAAACCCTGGAGCGCAGCGATGGTCGCACCGGGATTTGTACCCTTGGAATCGTTGTACCATTTCACACCGTCATGCTCACAGATAAACTCGGTGCGGTGGGCCAGCCCGGGGTAGGTGCGCAGCACGTCCAGCATGGCTTCCACAGGCAGTTCCAGGGTCGTTCCCATGGCCAGGGCTGCCAGCGCATTGGCGATATTGTGCTGCCCCGGCATCAGCAAATCCTTCGTCCGCAGCAGCTTCCGGCCACCCTGACTCAACCAGGCTTCATCACCGGTATTTATCACACCGAAACAATCTTCTCCCGCCGGTTCACCCAGGGTAAAAAACAGGGCCTGATCCGTACGCGGCATGGCCATGACCCGCTGATCGTCCCTGTTGTATACGCCGACCCGTGCATGGCGGTAAACGCGGGCTTTGGTGTCTGCGTAATCGCTCAGGCCCGCATACCTGTCCATGTGATCGGCAGAAACATTCAGCACCACGGCCACATCGGGCACCAGACTGTATGTGGTTTCCAGCTGAAAGCTGGACAGTTCCAGCACATAGAGTTCATGGGGCTTTTCCAGCAGTTCAAGCACCGGTTCACCCAGGTTGCCGCCGGCGACCGCATCCTTGCCTGCAGCATTGGCCATCAGCCCCAGCAGCGTGGTTACCGTGCTTTTCCCATTGGAGCCGGTGATTGCTGCCAGCCTTCCCTGCACATCCCTTGCAAAAAGCTCCACGTCACCCACCACGGTCACCCCGGCATCCATGGCCTTGCGAATGGCAGGCGTCTCCAGGGACACTCCCGGGCTGACGACCAGCAGATCCGTCTGACGAAAGAGCGCCTCATCGAATCCACCCAGAAACAGCCCGACATCGGGCAGCTCTTCCTTCAGCGCTTCCAGCCCAGGAGGCTGCTCGCGGCTGTCGGCCACGGCCAGCTGCGGCACGCCCCGGGCATGCAGATAGCGGGCGCAGGACAGTCCGGTGACACCCAGGCCCACGATCAGCACCCGCTGCGGCAGTTCATCTCTGTTCAATGCTGTCGCCATATTCCTCATCAGCGGATCTTCAGGCTTGCCAGGCCAACCAGTACCAGGATGACCGTCACGATCCAGAAACGCACTATCACCCGGGGTTCCGGCCAGCCCTTGAGTTCGAAATGATGGTGCAGCGGCGCCATGCGGAAGATGCGCCTCCCTGTCAGTTTGTAGGAAGCCACCTGCAGGATCACCGACACGGTTTCCATCACGAACACACCGCCCATGATGAACAGCACCAGCTCCTGACGCACCGCCACGGCAACCACGCCGAGGGCAGCTCCCAGGGCCAGCGCCCCCACATCGCCCATGAAGACCTGGGCCGGATAGGCGTTGAACCACAAAAAGCCCAGCCCGGCACCAACCAGGGCACCGCAGAAAATCGCCAGTTCACCCACACCGGGGATATAGGGAATCAAAAGGTATTTGGACAGGTACAGATGGCCTGACACATAGGCGAAAACACCCAGCGCCCCGGCCACCAGCACCGTGGGCAGTATCGCCAGCCCATCCAGGCCATCGGTGAGATTGACCGCATTGGAAGCACCTACGATCACCAGATAGGCCAGCAGCACGAAGGCCGGCCCCAGGTCCAGCACCACGTTCTTGAAGAAGGGCACGATCAGCTGGGTTTCCGCCGGCACCGTGGCAGTGGCATACAATGCGAAGGCAGCGCCGAAGCCGAAAACCGACTGCCCCAGGTATTTCCAGCGCGCCGGCAAACCTTTAGAATCCTTGAGCACCAGTTTCCGGTAATCGTCGATGAGCCCCACGATACCGAAAGCCAGCGTGGTGAGCAGCACGATCCACACGTAGCGGTTGCCCAGGTCAGCCCACAGCAAGACGGCGATGGACACCGCCACCAGGATCAGCGCGCCGCCCATGGTAGGCGTTCCCGCCTTGGAAAAATGGCTTTCCGGTCCGTCATCCCGCACGGTCTGGCCAATCTTGTACTGGCTCAGGCGGCGAATCATCACCGGACCGACAACAAAGGAAATCACCAGGGCAGTGAGCACCCCGAGTATCGCACGCAGGGTGATGTAATGAAAAACATTGAACGCCGGATCGAACTGCGCCAGGTAATCGGTAAGCCAGATCAGCATGAGGGCATCTCCGCGCAAAGCGCTTCTACAGTTCTATCCATTGCTGCGGCCCGTGAGCCTTTGATCAGCACGACATCACCGGATCGTAGATCCTCCAGCAGACATTCGATGAGCAAATCCTGATCTGCAAAATGTCGCGCGCCCGCACCGAAAGCTTCGCTGGTCTTCTCGCTCAGGGAACCGCAGGTAAACAGCAGGTCGATATTGCTTCCCGCCGCCATCTCGCCCAGTTCTGCATGCAGCCTGGCCGCCTCCTCACCCAGTTCACCCAAATCACCCAGCACCAGCACCCTGCGTCCCGGCGCCTGCCTGAGGACATCCATGGCCATGGTGACGGAATCAGGATTGGCGTTGTAGCTGTCGTCGATGATCCAGTCCGCTTTCTGTCCGGTCAGCAGACAAAGACGCCCGGACACCGGTTGCAGGGATGCCAGGCCCTGCTCGATGTCTTCTTTTCCCGCACCCAGCACCTGTGCCGCCGCAATAGCCGCCAGCGCATTCATTCGGTTGTGCTCACCCGCCAGGCGCATGTGAATCTGCAGATCACCCGACGGTGTCTGTACTGTAAACGCCGTGTGGAAACCCTGCTCATCCCAGACCAGGTCCGGCGATGCTTCGGGACTGCGGATATCTGCATCTGCAGAAACACCAAATCCCAGACAGCGATGAGAAGCCGCCAGCTGGCGCCACAGATCCGCATGGGTATCATCCGCATTGAAAACGAATACGCCTTCATCGGACAGCCCTTCGAGAATTTCTGCCTTGGCAAGGGCAACGCCGCGCAGGTCGCCAAATCCTTCCAGATGTGCGCGCCCCGCGTTGTTGAGGACGGCCACGTCCGGTCGCGCGATTCGGCTGAGATAACTGATTTCGCCAGGATGATTAGCCCCCATTTCCACGACGGCAAAACCCTCTTCCTGCAGGCGGCACAGGGTCAGGGGCAATCCGATATCGTTGTTCAAATTGCCCCTTGTAGCCAGCGTCTTGCCCCGGCGGGAAAGGATAGCAGCGAGCATCTCCTTCACCGTGGTCTTGCCGTTACTGCCCGTCACGCCTACAACCCGTGCCCGGGAGCGCCGGCGCCAGGCCGCGGCCATCTGCCCCAGCCCGATGCGTGTATCCGCCACCTGCAGCAGGGGCAGATCCACGTCGCAGTGCCTGCTGATCATGGCAGCGGCTGCACCCTGTCTTGCTGCTGCTTCCAGAAAATCGTGGCCATCGAAGCGCGGCCCGCTGAGCGCCACGTACAGATCACCTTCACCAAGACTGCGTGTGTCCGTGCTCACGGAGCTGATCTGCACGTCCTGCCCCGCCAGTTCACCATGCAATTCGGCGGCGAGCTCAGACAGATGAAAGGCGATCATGCACCACCTCCCAGACTGTGACGCACCTGCCCGATATCACTGAAGGGAAGACGCTGATCGCCAACCTGCTGCCAGGTTTCGTGCCCTTTGCCAGCCACCAGAACGATATCACCGGGGCTGGCTTGGGCAATGGCCGTATCAATGGCTTCCGCACGGTCGGGAATGACCAGCACCTGGCGCGGCTGATCCATGCCTTCCAGAATGTCTGCAATGATGCCTGCGGAGGATTCGTTCCTG
This sequence comes from Thiolapillus brandeum, assembly GCA_011051425.1. Taxonomy (GTDB): domain Bacteria; phylum Pseudomonadota; class Gammaproteobacteria; order Chromatiales; family Chromatiaceae; genus Thiolapillus; species Thiolapillus brandeum_A. Next base: position 4,096 of record DRLF01000080.1, read on the forward strand.
GGATTGTCGTCCGTGACGATCACCACGTCTGCCAGAGCTTCGGCCAGGGCACCCATCTGGCTGCGCTTGCCCCTGTCCCTGTCGCCACCGCAGCCGAACACGCAAAAGATGCGCCCGGTACCGTGCGCCCTCAGGCTGGTGAGAGTTTTCGCCAGAGCATCCGGTGTGTGTGCATAGTCGACCACCACCAGCGGCTGATCGCCACCACCGGATTTCTGCATGCGTCCGGGTACGGTTTGCCCCTTTTCCAGGCGGGCGATGGCCTCATCCATGGGCACGCCCCAGCCCAGTTGCACCGCCAGCACCAGCGC
>DRLF01000081.1 GCA_011051425.1 Thiolapillus brandeum
CGTAATCGCGTTGGAACTAATACTGCCTGCAACCTGGTCTTCGTGACGGAAATACCGGAACCGTCCCGTAGCCGGATCCAGGTGATTGAGACCCTGGCCAAAGGTACCGACCCAAAGGCTGCCATCGTGGTCGGCAAACAGGCTCATGATGCGATCGTCGCTCAGGCTGCGGTCATCTGTATCCTCGTGGCGAAAGTTTTCACTTTCACCTGTCTCCGTATTTACCCGGAGCAACCCGTTTCCGTAGGAACCGACCCACACATGCTCTTCGTCATCTTCAGCCAGCGAGGTAAAGACCTTGCCGTCCGATGCAAGTGCCGCACCATTTCTGATATGCAGATAGGTAAAGGCATCACTCACGTAATTCCATTTGTTGAGCCCCCTGAACGTTCCCACCCAGAGCACATTGCCACGGTCCTGGAACAAGGTGGATACCTGATTGTTGCTGATACTCACAGGATCCAGGGGATCATGAATATAGCGCACAAAACCACCTGTCTCTGGACGTAACTCGTTCAGCCCGGCATCCGTGGCGACCCAGAGTGTTCCTTCACGGTCCTGGAGCAGAGAACGGACCCAGTTCGAGCCCAGGCTCTGCGGATTTTCCGGATCATGGGCAAAGCGCCTGAAGGTGCCGCGCTTGCGGTCCATCAGGTTGAGCCCGCCGTTGGCGGTACCTACCCAAAACCGTCCCTGACGGTCTTCATAGATTGCACGCACATCGTCATCACTCAGACTGTGCTCACTGGAAGCGTTGTGTTGGTAGCTGTCGAAAGCCATGCGCTCCGGGTCGAATCTCGCCAGCCCCCGGTTGGTTCCCACCCAGACGGTGTGATCGGCATCCTCGAACAGGGCCAGCACCTTGTCCCCCGGCAGGCTTGCCGGGTCGGCTTCGTCGTGACGGAAATGCGTAAATCGGCCTGTTTTGGCATCGAAGCGATCCACACCACTGCCGTCCATGCCGATCCAGTAACTGCCCCCGCTGTCCTGAATGATAGCCCTGACCCGGTTGCCGCCAAGGCTGTCGGGGTTGCCATCCTCATGCTGATAGCGGACGAAGCCATTTTTTTCTGGATCATAACGGTTCAAACCACCCCCGTCCGTGCCCACCCACAGATCGCCTCCGCGATCTGTCAGCAGCGCCCACACCCAGTCGGAGGACAGGGAATCGGCATCGAACGGATCATGCTCGAAGACAGCCATCTCATTGCCATCGAAACGGTTGAGCCCTTCCTGTGTGCCTATCCAGATATAGCCCCGCCTGTCCTGGGCGATGGCATTGACCGAGTTCTGGGACAGACCCTCACGCTGTGAAATACGGGAAAACTGCAGGTTGCGCGGTTCCAGGGAAGAGGCTGCCGGATCGGGCTGCACCGTGTTTGCGCCTGCATGGGATACCGTGCCGAGAAGCAGAAGGCAAAGCATGAACAAAGACATGGAGAACCCGGTACCTGACCTGACCGGTCGCACACCCGGACATTCACACGCCGTCCCGAGCCGGTGAGCCCGGCGAAAACATTCCTTTTCTGCCCGAAAACCGTTCATTTTACAATTGAGCACGCGGCCGGTTGCGGTGGTTACAGTTCCTTTGTCTTTGGTACCCATTGTACTGCCGGACAGTAAAAACAACCGGTAAAACAGCACAGTTTGCCCAGGCTGCAGCTGGCGCAGCTTCTTTGCAACCTGACAGGAAACCGTTCATACCGCTTCCTGCTGATATGAAGCCGTCCAGCGCCGGTAGGTGAGAACGGTTATTCCCATGAGCGCTGCCCCCAGGGAAGCGTTCTGCGGCACCAGTGTCATCACTTCGTCCAGCAGTAGACCACGGACTTCATCAAACAGTTTTTTCTGTTCCGGCGCATCCCGGTTTTCGGTGACCAGCCGGGAAAGAATGTCCGGCACTGCGTTCCATTCCGTATTGCGCATCGTCAGCCCGGCATCCTGTTCCCGCTTCACCTTCTCCAGGCGGCGGCGGTAGGTGGTCTCTGGCATGCCCAGAACAGAAGAGGCACGCCGGGCAACATTCCCGGATACTTCCCCGGCAGCCAGCACCAGATCGTCTTCCAGCCATTTTCCCAGGGGTACGGGTACGCTGCCCCCTTCCTGAATGTTCAGAATCTGCTGCCGGAGCTGCAGGCTCAGTGTCTCCCAGGGCAAATCACCCGCCACGTCCTGCTGCGCGACAACCTCAGCCGGGTTGTGTTCCAGCTCTCTGAAATGCCGGGAATACACATCCTCCAGGGAATCATCTGCCTGCAATGGCGGGGGCGATGCTGCAACGGCATGCTCCGGAACAGGATCAGGAAGCACTGGCGAAACGGGCAGGCGCAGGCCTTCCCAGCCAATCTCCAGGTTTTCCGAAGTGATCACCGCCTGCAACACCCGGTTCTGCAACTCACGGACATTGCCGGGCCAGGCATAGTCCAGCAACGCCTTTTCGGCGGTCGCATTCAGATAAAGCCCGCTCTTGCCGTAATCGGCAACGAACTGCCCGAGGAAATAGCGCGCCAGTGGCAGTATGTCTTCCGGACGCTCACGCAACGGAGGCGCGGCGACGGACACCACCTGCAAACGGTAGTAGAGATCCTGCCGGAAAAGCCCTTCCGACACTTCATTGGCAAGGTCACGGTTGGTGGCCGCAACGATACGGACATCGATCTTGACCGGCTTGGCCGCCCCCACGGGAGTGATCTCTTTCTCCTGTATGAGACGCAGCAGCTTGGCCTGGGTTTCCAGAGGCAGTTCACCGATTTCATCGAGAAAGAGGGTGCCACCCTTCGCCTGGAAGATGCGGCCGGATGCGGCGTTCTGGGCGCCGGTATAGGCTCCTTTTATGTGACCAAACAGTTCGGTATCGATCAGGCTGTGCGCGATTGCACCGCAATCCACGGTAACGAACGGTTTGTCCTTGCGGTTGCTCAGTTCATGAACCGCCCTGGCAAGCTTGTCCTTGCCCGTACCGCTCTCGCCGGTGATCAGCACGGTTATATCGGTGGGTGCAACCTTTTCCAGCATGCTCACCACAGATTCCATGCGCGGCGAATGATAAACCAGCTGTCCGTGGCGTTTCAGCTGACGCAGCTCACGGACTTCCTGACGCAGGCGCTGGCTTTCACGCAGCTTTTCCTCTTTCCAGCGTGACGCCAGCAGCGCCCTGTCGAGCAACATGCCGATCTGACTCGCCAGGGCATCGAGAAATACCAGGTCCGATGTATCCAGCCGCAGGGTATCTTCCATACCGTCCAGATAAAGAATACCGAGACAGTCGCTGCGGGACAGCAGGGGAATCGCGTAGGCGATATCGCCTTCGCCCGGGCTGTCTTCAGACAGATGCAGCACCTGTATCTGCCGGTGCGCATCCGCTTCGTCGATGAGTTGCTGCTTTTCATCGGAAAGCAGCAGCGTGTTTTCATCGGGAGCACCGGCCTCGGGAACAGCAACGCTACGGCTTACCGCCAGCGATTGCCGCGGTTTTCCCTCTTCATTCAGAAACAGGGCAACCTGCTGAGGTTTGACCGTTTCGGCAATACGTCTGACCAGCTCCTGGGCAATGATCTCAGTCTCGGCTGATGAGGAAATGACGGTGATGGTCTCCCACAGCAATTGCATGTTGCGGTAGTCCTTTTCCGTATCGGCGGTAAAAATGCCGCTGAGCCTGTCCAGATGTCCGATACCCGCTTCCATGGTTTCCGGATCCCAGATGACCGTACACGCACCACCGGAAAGCTTGGCTGCATTCAGTGCCTGATCCGCGCGGCGCAACAGTCTCAGTGACCCGAAGGTCTGGTCGCCCCAGACGTCCGAGGCATCGTGCACCGCTCCCCCGACACTGAAAGACAGACGCGTGGCTCCCGCCGTATAAGCTGCCTTTTCCAGAGACAGGCGCAGCTTTTCCGCCACCCTGTCGATGGCCAGTCGCGTCGCCCCGGGGATTACCACGGCAAAAATTGCGCTGCCATAGCGGAACACATGGTCTGTCTGCCGGAGTCCGGACGACAGCTCTGATGCAATTTCTCGCAGAACCCTGTCTCCCCCCCGTTTTCCCAGGCGGTGGTTGACCATGCCAAAATCGTCGGGATTGATCAGCAGCAGACCCAGCGCCAGGTTTTCACGAATGCTCTTTCCGTGTTCATGATTGAGAAAGGCCTGAAATTCCACCCGGCCTGGCAGATGGGTAACGCTGTCCAGCGGCAACAGCGACTGCTGATGGATTTCCCATGCCATTTTGCCGCCAAGCGCTATGTTCCAGAAAAACCAGTCTTCGGAAGACCAGGGAGCCTGAAGGGTGAAACCACCCTGCTTCCCGGTAAACTTTTCGATACCGGGAAAGGAGGCTTCTTCTAGATAGCGCCACCCCAGCCACAGACGTTCCGGTCGCTCCACCCTGTCATCGGCATCGGTAATACGCTTGCGATGCTGTGCGGCTACCGCAGGTGCCAGCATGGTGAGCGCCTGTCCGATATCCAGACAAAGCAGATAGCCGCCCTCGATGCGACTGGGATAACAGTGAAAAACGTCCCTTTCAGCTGATTCATCCTGTGACTCTTTGCAGGCAGCCGAGCAAAATTCCCTGGCCTGCTGCTTGTTTTTCAGTTCTGCTACCGGAGTGGCCTCACCCACATGGAAAAGCAGAGACGGCTGAACAGCGCTGGTTTGAAAATACAGGGAAACCGCGTCAGCGGCAGTAATGCCCCTTACCGCATCAAGAAAATCACAAAGTGCGTTCCTGACGGACATCAGCGCATTCCGGCCCATTCAGACAGACAGACACTTCCCACATGCCAAGACAACCCGCTTCGCTCACAAGGGACCAAAGAGGCAAAAACATGGATACTGGGC
>DRLF01000082.1 GCA_011051425.1 Thiolapillus brandeum
CCCCAAACCGGTGCCACCAAAGCACCGGTTTTGTTTTTTGCACAGGGATGTGCTTATGCTGCGAGCGCAGGGACGCGCAGGAGCAGTATCCTTAATAAGGATGTGCTTATGCTGCGAGCGCAGGGCACTGGAAATGTTCCCGACATTTCCAGCATTTCCTCCCTCCATGCAGGTCATGCGCAGGAGCAGCATGCAAATACCTGCGTGTATAGCAGGTGTAGGGATACGGAATAAACACCGGACTTGAAATGGCTGTTTACAGCCCCATATAGAGTGGTAATCAGCGCTACCCGCCAGCTATCCAAATTTTTCCAGCCTTAGAACAAGAAGGCTGCAGTTTCTCAAGAGGAATAAATCATGGGTCAAGAACAAGGATCCAAACAATCTCCCGAAATCAGCACGCTGATTCCCGTGCTGCCCCTGCGCGATGTGGTGGTGTATCCCCACATGGTCATACCCCTGTTCGTAGGGCGGGAGAAATCCATCAAGGCGCTGGACGCCACCATGCAGGACAACAAGCAGATTCTGCTTGTGGCGCAGAAAAGCCCGGATGTGGATGACCCCGGCGTCAAGGATGTGTATGAAGTTGGCACCATGGCCAGTATTCTGCAGTTACTGAAACTGCCGGATGGTACGGTCAAGGTGCTGGTGGAAGGCAGTAACCGCAGCCGTATCAAGGAAATCCGGGAAAAGGATGGCTATTACGTGGCAGAAGTGAGCCGCCTGGACGATGAGGATGAACTGCCAGAACAGGAAATGGAAGTGCTCATGCGCACGGCGACCGGCCTGTTCGATCAGTATGTCAAACTCAACAAGAAAGTGCCTCCCGAAGTGCTGACCTCCCTGGCCAGCATCGATGAGCCGACACGCCTGGCCGATACCATGGCAGCGCACATGTCCCTGAAGCTGGACGAGAAGCAGCAGGTGCTGGAGATGCAAAGCGTGCGTGAGCGCCTGGAGCACCTGATGGCACTCATGGAGGGCGAGAACGATGTGCTGCAAATGGAAAAGCGAATTCGTGGCCGGGTCAAGAAACAGATGGAAAAGAACCAGCGCGAGTACTATCTGAATGAACAGATGAAAGCCATCCAGAAGGAGCTGGGTGAACTTGATGACGTGCCGAATGAGTTCGAGGAACTGGCGGAAAAGATCGAAAAAGCGGGGATGAGCAAGGAGGCCAGGACCAAGGCAGAAGCCGAACTGAACAAGCTCAAGCTCATGTCCCCCATGTCGGCTGAAGCCACTGTGGTACGCAACTATATTGATGCACTGGTCAGTGTGCCCTGGAAGAAACGCAGCCGTGTACGCAACGACATTGCAAAGGCCGAAGCCGTTCTCGAAGCGGATCACTATGGCCTGGAAAAGGTAAAGGAACGCATCCTGGAGTATCTGGCAGTGCAGCAGCGGGTGCGCAAGCTGAAGGGGCCCATCCTGTGCCTGGTAGGACCTCCCGGAGTAGGCAAGACTTCCCTGGGGCAGTCGATCGCAAGAGCCACCAACCGGAAGTTCATTCGCATGGCGCTGGGCGGCGTACGCGATGAAGCTGAAATTCGCGGTCACCGCCGTACCTATATCGGTGCCATGCCCGGGAAGATCGTACAGAATCTGACCAAGGCCGGCGTACGCAATCCGCTGTTCCTGCTCGATGAGATCGACAAGATGGCCCAGGATTTCCGTGGAGATCCTGCATCGGCATTGCTGGAAGTGCTGGACCCCGAGCAGAACCATACTTTCCAGGATCACTATCTGGAAGTGGATTTCGATCTATCCGAAATCATGTTCGTGGCCACCGCCAACTCCCTGAACGTGCCTCCCGCGCTGTTGGACAGGATGGAAGTGATTCGTCTGTCCGGCTATACCGAAGACGAAAAGGTGAATATCGCTGAGCGCTATCTGGTTCCCAAGCAAATGGAGCACAACGGGCTGAAGGACAATGAGCTGGTGATTCGTGAAGCAGCAGTGAGAGATATCGTGCGCTACTACACCCGTGAAGCCGGTGTGCGCAGCCTGGAACGGGAGATCGCCAAGATCTGCCGCAAGGTGGTGAAGGAGATTTTGCTGAAAGAGAACAAAGGCAAGAAAGTCATCGTTACACCGAAGAAGCTGGAGCACTACCTGGGTGTGCAGCGTTTCCGCTACGGGAAAGCCGAAGAACGGGATCAGGTGGGTCAGGTCACCGGCCTGGCGTGGACCGAGGTCGGCGGCGAACTGCTCACTATCGAAGCGGCGCTCATGCCCGGAAAGGGGCGCCTCACTTATACCGGCCAGCTGGGTGATGTAATGAAGGAATCCATACAGGCCGCGATGACAGTCGTGCGCAGTCGCGCAGATGTGTTGGGGCTGGACAAGGACTTCCATCAGGAATATGACATTCACGTACACGTTCCGGAAGGCGCGACACCGAAAGACGGTCCCAGCGCCGGTATCGGCATGTGTACCGCCCTGGTGTCTTCCCTGACCCAAATACCCGTGAAGGCGGATGTCGCCATGACCGGCGAGATCACCCTGCGTGGAGAGGTACTGCCCATCGGTGGTCTGAAAGAGAAACTTCTGGCAGCGGCCCGGGGCGGCATCAAGACAGTGATCATTCCCGAGGAAAACGAAAGGGATCTGAAAGAGATGCCCGCCAATATCACCCGCAGTCTTGATATCAGGCCGGTAAAATGGATCGATGAAGTGCTGGAGATCGCGCTGCTGGAACAGCCTGCACCGCGGGAAAAAGGCAAAGCTGCCGCTACCGCAGCCAGTGCCAAGGCTGGTACGGGGAAGAAACCGCGAGGAAAGCGTTTGACCACGCATTGATCGGGGCATTGCAAAGTATGGACCTGCCGGTCGTGATCTGCGCTCGGCAGGTTTTTGATTTTATGTGACGATTATCGTCCCACGGCC
>DRLF01000083.1 GCA_011051425.1 Thiolapillus brandeum
AGGTCGATGAGAATCATCAGGCACAATGGGACGAGAACCAACGCCAGCTGCATCTGGAATGGCAGCCCCACCCTTCCGGGGCGCTGGAACTACGACTGGGCGTGGAAGGCGGTGGCCAGATCATCTTGACGGACCCGGTCGCTTTCATCGACACCGACACCAATACAATGGGCTGGCTGGATACCCGGGGGTTCAACATCGAACAAATCCGGCAACTGCTCAAGGCCCCGCTGCTGGGAGAAGAACAGGCGCGCTGGCTCAGCCGCGAGCTATTAGTCGAACATCCCGGACTGGCCCTGCCGCTGCCGGTGGCGTTGCCCGTCACCCGTATTGAGAACGCAATCCCTAAGCCGCAGCTGATACTGCGCCAGGGCCATACGCCTTACGGCACCGCCCACCTGGCGGAACTGCGTTTCGACTACAACGGGCACAGCATCCTACCGCTTCCGGTGGCGGAAACCAGCGTCAGTGACAATGGGCAACAGCTGATCCAGGTACAGCGGAATCTGGAAGCTGAAAGCCAAGCTGCAAGCACTCTGGAGTCACTGGGTTTCCAATTTCTGATTTTGGACGAACACCGACTGGCAGCCTGCGTAGCAGCCGATTCTCTGGTAGAAGCCGCCGGCCTATGGAAAACCCTTCTGGATGAGACCCTGCCCAAACTGGAAGAACAGGGCTGGCAGATTCTCGTGGACGAATCCTTCAATATGGGTTTCCACGAAGCGGAAAGCTGGTGGGGCGAACTGGATGAACAGGACGACGGCTGGTTCTCCATGAGCCTGGAAGTGGAAATCCAGGGCCAGCGGATGCCCCTGCTGCCCCTGCTCGGCCCGGTGATCGAGGCCTACGACCCCGGTGATCTGCCGGAAACCCTGCAAATCCCCCTGGGCGACAACCAGTATCTGAGTGTGCCGGGCGAAAAGCTCCGCCCCTGGCTGGAAACCATCATCGAGCTGTTCGACAGCGAGCCCCAGGACAAACTGGAACTGTCCCGCTTCGACGCCGCCCTGCTGCCCGACATGGACGAACAGGGCGACATACACTGGCAGGGCGGCACCCGGCTGCGCGAGCTGGGTAAACGCCTGAAGAACTTCAAGGCCATCGAGTCCGTGCCGCCGCCAAAAGGCTTCACCGGCACCCTGCGTGATTACCAGAAGACCGGCTACGACTGGCTACACTTTCTTGCCGACTACGGCCTGGCGGGCATCCTGGCCGATGACATGGGACTGGGCAAGACGGTGCAGGCCCTGGCCTTTCTCGCCAGCCAGAAACAGCGGGGCAGGCTGAAGCGGCCCAGCCTGATCATCGCCCCCACCAGCCTCATGAGCAACTGGCGGCGCGAGGCCCAGACCTTCACCCCAGACCTGAAGGTGCTGGTGCTGCAGGGGCCGGAGCGTCACCAACGCTTCGAGCACATCGAAAGTCACGACCTGATTCTCACCACCTACCCCCTGCTGCCCAGGGACAAGGATAAACTGCTGGCTCATCGCTACAGCTTCCTGATTCTGGATGAAGCCCAGGTCATCAAAAATCCCAAGGCCCAGGCTGCGCGCATCGTGCGCCAGATCGACGCCGGACAGCGCCTATCCCTCACCGGCACGCCCATGGAAAATCATCTGGGCGAACTCTGGGCCCAGTTCGACTTTCTCATGCCGGGCTTTCTCGGCGACCAGACCACCTTCAAGCGTCTGTACCGCACCCCCATCGAAAAACACGGTGACGAGGCGCGGCAGGCGCGGCTGCGGCGGCGCATTGCCCCCTTCATGCTGCGCCGGCGCAAGGACGAAGTGGAAAAGGACCTGCCCGCCAAAACCGAAATCATCCACAGCGTGCCCTTGGACGAATCCCAGGCCGCCCTGTACGAAACCATCCGCCTGAGCATGGAAAAGAAAGTGCGTGACGCCATTGCCAGCAAGGGCTTGGCGCGCAGCCACATCACCATACTGGACGCCCTGCTCAAGCTGCGCCAGACCTGCTGCGACCCGCGCCTGCTCAAGCTCAAGCAAGCCGCCAGGGTCAAGGAATCGGCCAAGCTGGATCTGCTCATGTCCCTGCTGCCCGAAATGCTGGACGAAGGCCGGCGCGTGCTGCTGTTCTCCCAGTTCACCACCATGCTGGGGCTGATTCAGAAAGAACTGGACAAGCACAGGATTGCCTACAGCAAGCTCACCGGCCAGACCCGCAAGCGCGATGCAGCCATCGAACGCTTCACCAGCGGTGGGGCGGATGTGTTCCTCATCAGCCTCAAGGCCGGCGGCGTGGGCCTCAACCTCACCGCCGCCGACACAGTGATCTTCTACGACCCCTGGTGGAACCCGGCCGCCGAGGCCCAGGCCATGGACCGGGCCCACCGCATCGGCCAGGACAAGCCCGTGTTCGTGTACAAGCTGCTCACGGAAAACACCGTGGAAGAAAAAATCCTCGCCCTGCAGCAAAAGAAACAGGCCCTGGCCGACGGGCTCTACCGCAAGGGCGGCAAGAAAGAAGGCTTCCAACTAAGCGACCAGGATCTGCAGGTGCTGTTCGAGCCATTGGCGTGACTCCAGGGGTCGGAGTCAAATTCCACTCAAACTGCTACAAGGAACGGCACCAGACGGTTCCACGCCATCGAATCGCCTGACACCTTTCCCATTTGACTCCGACCCCGCCCAGCCGTCTGGGCCCGCCCCCCAGGGGTCGGAGTCAAATTCCACCCAAGCTGCCACGAGGAACGAAATCAAACGGCTCCACCCCATCGAATCGCCTGACATCCTCTCCATTTGACTCCGACCCCACCCAGCCGCCTGGCCTGCCCCCCAGGGGTCGGAGTCAAATTCCACCCAAGCCGCTACAGCGAACGGCATCAGCCGATTCCACGCCATCGAATCTCCCACCATCCTCCCCATTTGACTCCGACCCC
>DRLF01000084.1 GCA_011051425.1 Thiolapillus brandeum
CATGGTTGAGGTTGCCCGCCTTGGCATGGCTGTTGTCCGGGCGGGTCATGTACCTGGCGCCTGCCTCTTCGGCAAATTCCCGGAATTCCTCACGCCGTCCATCATCCAGCAGATAGACATTCAGTTTCTCTCTGGGCCAGTCCATGGCCAGCGCCGCATGTACCGTGGGCCTGACCACATCCAGCGGCTCGTTGTAGGTCGGGATGTAGATATCCACGGACGGCCATTGTGAAGGGTCGGCAGGCAGTTTTACGGGCTGGCGCTGCAGTGGCCTTGCCGACTGGAAATAGCCCAGCATCAGCACCAGCCAGGCAAACAGTTCCGCCCCCAGCAGCAGGAAACCCAGCGTCAGATCGAGAAGGTCATCCCAGTTGAGCGTATAGTTGAGGCGCCACCAGAGATAGCGGCCGGAAGCGATGGCAGACAGCACGATCAGGATCATGGTCGCCAGGTTGCCGGGGATGCGTCGCACAGACAGGGCAATGAACCACAGCAGGATCATGAATATCAGCTGACTCAGCAGGCTGAAGGGCGTGATGATGGCGATCAGCAGAATGGCGACGGTCAGCAGATAGGTAACCACACCCATGGGCCGGTTTGCCCACACTTCGTGTTTGGCCACTTCTTCCATTTGTTTCCGGATAACCGCCGGCGTAAGCCTGCGACGCCAGCGGCGCGGGATCAGCCGCGCCAGGCTCAACCCCCACTGTTTCATACGGCGCCGCCACAAGCGCGCATGCACACGGGGTCGGGGTGCAGGTGGATTGATGCGAAACACAGCCAGCCAGACCGACTGAATCAGTATGCGGATAAGATCCGTTGGCTTGAGGTCGCGAAAATCCACCTGGGGAAACAGCGGTGCGATCCGTTCCCGGAAGAACGCGGGATGCGTCTTGAACAGCAATGACGGTCGGGAGTTGCCGTTGCTCACGAAGCCGCCTCCAATCGTTTGACGATCGAATCGGTCAGCCAGTCTGCGAGCACCTGGAAGCCGCGCGCCGCTTCGCAATCAGGATAGCAATCACGGATATTACCCAGTTTTGCCAGACTGTCTGAAACCCGGCTGTCATAGGGTATATCCACGGGAGCCAGTCTTGCCGGCGGGTTGTGATGCAGCAGCATATGCAGATCCCGCTGCAGCGAAATTGCCGGGTTGAACCGGTTGAGCAGCAGGTGAATATCGACACCGGCATCAGCGGAAAGCAGCCCCTCCAACACGCGGCCCATCTGATGGACAGCACCCGGTTCGGTAGTACCGACCACCAGCATCCGCCCCGCCAGCGCAGAGGCCTGCTGAAACGCCGGTTTCAAATGCCAGGGGCAATCGATCAACACACAATCCAGCGCATCCCGGGGCAAGGATGACAAACGATCCGCCAGCCATCGCGCCGGCAGCGGATGATCGGCCAGACGCTCAGCCCGCTGAATCAGCACAGGCGCCGCCCTACTGCCGCCCTCAGCATCAACAGTACCCAGGTGCAGATGCATATCCTGCCCGGGAGCAAGATCCACCACGGCAACCCGGCGCCCCAAGTGCCGCATGGCAGCGGTCAGGCTGGCGACGACCGTCGTCGCGCCGGCGCCTCCCACTGCCCCTGTCACCAGAACAACATGCGAATGATGAACGCCCGACTGTATGTCCGGAATAAACCCGGCTGAGTGTACCGGTTCACGATCCAGCAGCGGCCAGCGGTGACGGATATCCTGAATTTCTTCGCACTGATGCAGTTCCCGGTAATCTTTCAGACCAGGGGCCTGCTGCTGCAGGCTGAGCACATCTTCGGACACGTGCGGGGTATCACCAACGGGGCAGTTTCGTCTGACACTCATGGTTTGCTACTCCCGGCGTCATCCACAGGGTATTCCATCCAGTCCTCCCCCTGCAGACGCAAGTGATAGCGGCCGTTGTAACGCATCACCACGGTACCCTCGTTTTCTGAAACAAAGGGAGTTTTCGGCAAATTCTCTGTCAGAGCAGCAGGATCGAAGCTTGCTCTGGAAAAAATGTCGTCCTGCAGCACGCGTTCGATGACATGGCTGATGGCCAGATAGCTGACCGGTTCTTCGTTGCGTATCGGGCTCCCCCGGCGCTCAAGGCCGGGACCGATGATCGCCACCGCAGCCGGCACCCGGGTGATGGCGGGGCTGGGAATCTCCCGCAAGCCGGCAATCTGCATGCGGTCACCGCGGATCGCCGCGCCGTGTTCCGGAACCAGCACCACGACCATGCGGCGACCGGATATTTCAATCTGATGCAGAAACTGGTCCAGATCATCCAGCAGTTTTCTCAAGCGCTGAGGATAGCTTTTCAGACTGTTCAGGCTGCGGCCCGGCCCAGTCACCAGGCGATTGCCATCATGCAGACTGATAGTGTTGTAGTAAGCGGCAACCTGCGGTTCCTTTCCCTGCTCCCGCTGTCGCAGCCAGCGGCTCAGCACTTCCAGGTCATCATGAATGGGAGAGCCATCGAAGGAGCGCTGATTGATGGTAATGCCATCAAGGGACATGGGGGCCGCATCCAGCCGGCCGCGATCGCGTACGACATCCAGAAAACCATCGAAATGACCATCGTGATTCAGGGCAAACTGGGGAGCAAAACCGGCCTGGGCAAGGTTCTGGAACAGGTAACAGTGCTGAGGCGCCGGCTGGTAGAGATCGTGATGACTGGGCTGACCGCAGGTAGCACGCAGCAGCCGCACCGTAGCCGGGCCACTGTAGGATGAAGCGCTGTTGAAGTTGGTGAACAGCAGATCAAAGCGGTCAAACAGGGGATGCGCAGTCAGACCGGCAGCTTCCAGATCATCCCAGGAGAGGGAGCAGATATGCAGAAACAGTACATCGAAGGGTGCGTCTTCCGACGGCGAGGCCGTGAAATTCACCTGCCGCCGGGATTCCCGGCGATAAAAATCCTGCAGTACCTCGTCCAGTGACACCTGTGTACGGGCATTACCGGTAGTACCGGGTGAGGTGGCGCCAGCTGCGGAAGACGCTACTCCGGCATTACCGGCTGTAACGATAGCGGGCATGGAAACATCATTCTTTTCCAGTGTCTGCACAACCAGCAGGACAACGAGCGAGGTGACTACCAGGGTACCGATGCGCAGGTATTCGGAAAGGATGCGGGTGACGGCCCAGATCAGCACCAGGATAGCGACCACCCGCACATCGAAGAAGCGCCCCACCAGCTCGAAAAGGTAGGTCGGGCTAAAACCACCCACATTACCGGCCTGATCGAGTACGCGGGCCACCGGCGGCAGCCAGGAGTCATAGTAGAGCAGTGCCACACCGACGGGCAGTGCGACCAGCTGGCGCAGAAAACGGCCGGTGGCCGACCTGACCGGCATCAGCAGGAAGGCCGCAAAAGCCAGGTTTTCCAGCGGATGGAAACCGATATAGTGTTTCCAGTAGAGAAAGAACTTGGCAAGGAAATAGGCATTCCATGCCCCAAGCCCCATGTAATTCAGGGTAGAAGCGCGACCTTCATGCCCGGCAGGGTCTGCACCAGTATCTGTACAGTTGCTTTCCACCGATGAGGTGGAGCCTGTATCCGTTGGTGTTTCTGCGGATTTTTCTGTGATTTTGGTACTTACTGACATCCTGTTCAAACTCTGCTGACATCCCCGTCGATAAAAAACTGCCATGCAGCTCGCTGCGCGCAATTC
>DRLF01000085.1 GCA_011051425.1 Thiolapillus brandeum
CAGTTGCCCATGACGCGCACACCGTGGATCTCCCGCCCGCGCTTGCTGGCATCATCGTCCACGAAGGCCAGGGGCAGGTAGGCGCGTTCGGGATCGCGCAGCAAATCCCGCACCAGCATCTCGCCGGCGCTGCCCGCACCCACCACCAGCACCCGCTGGGCGCTCTTGCTGCGCGCACCCTGATCCTTGATGAAGCGGTATACCATGCGCGGCAGACTGAGAAAGATCATCAACAGGATGCCGTACAGCACGGGCACCGAGCGGGGTATGCCGTTGAAGTCGCGGGTCAGCCATAAAAGCAGGGTGATGATCAATAGGCCACTGAGCACGGACTTGCCGATACGTATCATGTCCGGCAGGGAGGCAAAGCGCCACACGCCACGGTACAGCCCGAACACCCAGAACACCGCCGCCTGCACCGGTATCACCAGCAGCAGGCTGTTCAGCGCCTGCTGCCAGAACCAGTCCGGCACGGCTTCAAGGTTGAAGCGCAGGATATAGGCTCCCAGCCACGCCAGGGGTATCATCAGCAGGTCATGAAGAAAGGCCATGCCCCGGTTGAGCAGCCTGTCTGCCAGTCTTTTCATCAGTCTCTTTGTTCTCTCAGGCCAACCCAAACGATAATTGCGACATAGATCGATGACCAACCGGCCACCACGGCCCATTGGACAGCAGGATCACGATTCAGTGCCATGACCGCGCTGACACCAGTACCCAGCATCAACAGGTAAGCCCACAGCACGGTGCGGCGATGGGACCATCCCAGCTGAACCAGCCGCTGGTAGACATGTTCTCGGTGAGCCTGCCACGGCTTTCTGCCCGCAAGCAGCCTGCGCATCAGAGTGTAACTGGCATCGACAATGAAAGGGGAAAAGATCAGCACCGCCACCCAGAGGGGAAACAGCCCGTCACGATCCGCCTGCAATGACAGTGCCGCGGCAAGGTAACCCAGTGCAGGCGCGCCGGCATCGCCCATAAAAATGCGCGCCGGGGGGAAATTGAAAACCAGGAACCCCCCTGCTGCGGCTGCAATCATCAGGGACATCAGCATAAATCCCCCATCCCCTGCCTGCCAGCCCAGCCACGCCATGAACCCGAAACCGGTAACGGCCATCCCGCCCGCAAAACCATCCATGCCGTCCATGAAATTGTACAGGTTGGTCAGCCACAACACGTACAGCACCGTCAGACCCAACGCAAGATAGCAAGGCAGCATCAGGGCTGTTCCCGGCAGCTGCAGCCTGTCGGGGATCAGCCCCGCAGCAAGCAGGAAGAAAGCAGCCAGCAACTGCACCACCAGACGCAGCAGAGGAGACAGGTCCAGCCGGTCATCGACAGCACCGACAATGGCCAGCACCACCACGCCGGACATCATCCAGACCGACAGCTCATCCGCTTTCATTCCGCCCAGGCTCGTTGCCAGTCCCCAGCCCGCCAGCAGGCCCAGGACAAGGGCTACGCCACCGCTGCGGGGGGTGGCCTGCTGGTGCAGGGAACGTTCACCGGGATGATCGAGCACATGAAACAGCGAACCCGGTGATGAAAAGCGCCAGCACAACACCACAGCAACGGCAAACGCCACCGGCAATGCCATCCACTCACTCATATCTCGCGCCAGCTCAGGAAAAACAACATCTTATCAGCAAAAAAGCCGCCGTTTCCGGCGGCCTTCCTGCCTGCAGGAAAAAACATCCGTCAATGAATGTCGTAGCCCCGTTCCTCGTGCAGCACGATATCCAGGCCTTCCTGCTCCTGGTCGGCATCGACACGCAAACCACCTGTCACTGCCGCCACCACTTTCAGGATGCCCCAGGTCAGTACGACGGTAAACACCAGGGTGGCAGCAACACCTATGAACTGTACCCAGACCTGTCCGCCCATGCTGCTGATGCCATCGGCAAAACCATAGCCACTGAACAGACCCAGGCTGGTGGCGGAGAACACCCCTGCGAGCATAGTACCCAGCATGCCGCCAACACCGTGGACGGGGAAAACATCCAGGGAATCATCGATCTTGAGCACCTGCTTGAGGTACATGGTAGCCGTAAAGCAGATGCTGCCCGCCAGCAGACCGATGATCAGCGCCCCGCCAGGCCCGACAAAGCCGGAAGCGGGGGTAATGGTGCCCAGCCCGGCCACCATGCCGGTGACGACACCCAGGGCGCTGGGCTTGCCGAACTTCTTCCATTCGATGAACATCCAGGTCATGGCCCCGGTAGCAGCGGAAATATGCGTCACCAGCATGGCCATGGCCGCATCACCGTTCGCCGCCAGGGCACTGCCGCCATTGAAACCGAACCAGCCCACCCAGAGCATGCCTGCCCCGGTCACTGTCATGGTCATGTTGTGGGGCGTGAAAGGCGTGGTCGGAAAACCGCGGCGTGGCCCCATGACCAGCGCCGTGACCAGCGCCGCGGCACCCGCTGTGATATGTACCACGGTGCCGCCGGCAAAATCGTACAGACCCATCTGGCCCAGCCAGCCACCGCCCCAGACCCAGTGGGTCACCGGCACATACACCAGCATCAGCCACAGCGCGCTGAACAGCAGCATGGCGGAAAACTTCATGCGCTCGGCGAAACCGCCCACTACCAGCGCCGGTGTGATAATGGCAAAAGTCATCTGAAACAGCATGAACAGGGATTCGGGAATATTGCCCGAAAGACTCTCTCTTCCTATTCCGGCCATGAGCACCTTGCTGAAATCACCGATCCACGCGTTGCCTTCGCCAAAAGCCAGGCTGTAGCCGGCAATCAGCCACAGGATCGAACTGACCCCCGCGATGGCAAAGCACTGCATCAGCACCGACAGCACGTTCTTGCTGCGCACCAGGCCGCCATAGAACAGCGCAAGCCCCGGCAAGGTCATGAAGAGCACCAGCGCCGTTGATGTGAGTATCCAGGCCGTGTCGCCCGTATTCAGTGTGGCCTCTCCCGCCCACGCACCGCCTGTGGCCAGCAACAGCAGACCTGCCAGTGAAAACTGCCCGATTTTCATATTTCTCCCCGTACCAGAATATTAACCCTGCAAATGATACACAAAAAAAAGCCGGCGTACCTGAGTACGCCGGTCTAAGTATTACCAAAGGGAGTAAATGTAATGGTTCGAAAACCTTGTGGGGTGTTCATGCCCACAACCCTTATGACCCGCTCTTGCCCGGAAAGTTGCAACAGTTCTGCACAAACACGCAGCCCCGCCCCACAACTACACATATCCCACCCAACCCAACTGTACAAATTCAGGGATAAATTACTGAATTGGAATACCACCAACTCTTTTTGACAAAAAAGGCCAGTAAAAAAGCACTTACGGATACAATCCATAAGTGCTTGATTTTATGGTAGCTAGGGGCAGATTCGAACTGCCGACCCCAGCATTATGAGTGCTGTGCTCTAACCAACTGAGCTACCTAGCCATGACAAATCAGGGCGGCAAAGATACTAGGCGCACCACCGATTGTCAATTGAAAAATGGAGCGGGTAGCGGGAGTCGAACCCGCCTCACCAGCTTGGGAAGCTGGGGTAATACCGATATACGATACCCGCCTTTCGAACACCCGGCATTATACGCCCAACTCAGTTGGTTGGCCCACCGGAATACATGGATTCCACTTCTTCAGCGAAACGTTCGAGCACCTTGGGACGTTTGACCTTGAGCGTCGGCGTAATCAGTCCTTCCTCGATGGTCCAGGGCTCCAGCATCAGCCGTACCTGGCGGATCTTGGCGTAACCGGGAAAATCGGTCAGTGAGTTTTTGATGCGCCTGAGAATATCGGCATGTAACTTCTTGTGATTCAGACTGTCAGGATCCTTCCCATCCAACCCGTGCTCCTTCGCCAGCGCAGGCCAGTTCTCCTCGTTCAGGACGACCAGTGCCGTAAGATACGGGCGCCCTTCCCCCACCACCATCACCTGCTCTATGAATGGATCCAGGGAGATGGCCATTTCCATGTCTGCCGGGGGAATTTTTTCACCATTGGAAAGCACCAGGATATCCTTGAGGCGACCGGTGATGAAAATATGCCCGTCCTCTACCTTGGCCTGGTCTCCTGTATGCAGCCAGCCATCCGGGTCAATCATCTCCGTGGTGGCCTTGTGGTTGTTCCAGTAGCCCATCATGACGCCGGGACCGCGCACCAGCAGTTCATCCTGCTCACCGACCTTTACCTCGGTGCCGCGAATGGTCACACCAACACTGGAGGGGATGTTGTCTTCCAGCGGATTGACGCTGATCACCGGGCTGGTTTCCGTCAGACCATACCCCTGCACGATAGGTATACCCAGGCCAATGAAAACCCTGGCGATATCCGGCGACAGGGGCGCACCGCCACTCACTGCGGCACGCAGACGCCCGCCCAGTTTTTCAACCACATTGCGGGCCACCAGCTTGTTGAGCAGGGGCCACAGCATGAGCTTCGGCGACCAGCCGGCACGTCCCTGCTGATACTGGAAACGGTGCCAGCCCACATCCACCGCTGCGTGGAATAGCTTGCCCGCAATGGCCGGCTTCTTTTTCAGCTGATCCTTGATCTTGCCGTAGACCCGTTCAAATATCCGCGGTACGGCGATGAGCACCGACGGGCGGATGTGCAGCAGATCATCCCCCAGCTGCGCCACGGAGCGCGCATAGGCCACGCTGGCGCCCGCCATGATGGGCAGATAGTAGCCCGCCGTGCGCTCCAGGGTATGCGAAAGAGGCAGGAAGGAAAGAAACACATCTTCCTCATAGCAGTCCAGGAGGGTTACGCCGCCGTGCGCAACAGAAAGCATGTTGTGATGACTGAGCATCACACCTTTGGACCGTCCGGTGGTGCCCGAG
>DRLF01000086.1 GCA_011051425.1 Thiolapillus brandeum
ACCGGTGGTCACCGGGGACACCAAGGTGGTGGAGAAGGGCAATGGCGACGGTGTTTTCATCACCACCACCGGGATCGGCAGCGTTCCCGAGGGGGTGAACATCTCCGGCGATCTCGCCCGGCCCGGCGATGCCATCCTGATCAACGGCACCATCGGCGATCATGGCGTGGCCATCATGTCCAGCCGCGAGAATCTCGACTTCGAAACCAGTATACAGTCGGATTCCGCCGCGCTGCACACACTGGTAGCCGACATGGTGGCGGCCGTGCCGGACATTCATTGCCTGCGCGATCCCACCCGCGGCGGCCTGGCCACCACACTTAACGAACTGGCGCGCCAGTCCGCTGTGGGCATGCGCCTGCAGGAAGACGCCATACCCATCAAACCCGCGGTGAACGACGCCTGCGAACTGCTGGGACTCGATCCCCTCTACGTGGCAAACGAAGGCAAGCTGGTGTCCATCTGCCCGGCAGGCCGGGCGCAGCAGCTGCTGGCCGTCATGCGTTCCCATCCCCTGGGTGCAGACAGCGCCATCATCGGTGAAGTCATCGAAGACGAGCAGGGGTTCGTACAGATGCAGACCAGTTTCGGCGGCAGCAGGATCGTGGACTGGCTGGTCGGAGAACAGCTGCCCCGCATCTGCTGATGGCGGCATGGTATATTCGCGTGACGGGTACGGTGCAGGGCGTGGGCTTCCGCCCGACGGTCTGGCGCATCGCCAGGGCTTGCGGGATCCGTGGCCGGGTGTGGAACGATGCCGCCGGCGTGGTGATTCACGCCTGGGGCAGGAAGGACAGCCTGGCTGAATTCCTGCAGCGGCTGCGCCTGGATGCGCCGCCCCTGTCCCACATCGAAGAAATCATCACCACGGAAACAGCGTCAGCGGAAACGGCCCCGGCGGATTTTCAGATCGTCCAGAGCGCACAGGGTCAGGTACACACCGACGTGGCCGCCGACGCCGCCACCTGCCCGGACTGCCTCGCGGATATCCAGGATCCGGCCAACCGGCGTTACCGCTATCCATTCACCAACTGCACCCACTGCGGCCCCAGGCTCTCCATCATCCGCGCCGTTCCCTACGACCGGGCCAACACCAGCATGGCCGCCTTCACCCTGTGTCCCCGCTGCCAGGTAGAGTACGAGGATCCGTCCGACCGGCGCTTTCATGCGCAGCCCAACGCCTGCCCGGACTGTGGTCCCAGGCTGTGGCTGGAAGACGGGCAGGGCAATGAGCTGCCGCCGGATGCGGGGCGCGATGTCATTGAAACCACCGCCCGGCTGTTGCGCGAGGGACAGATCGTCGCCATCAAGGGAATCGGCGGTATCCACCTGGCCTGTGATGCCGGTAACGATGCGGCCGTCAGGCGTTTGCGCCGCCGCAAGCAGCGCTATGCCAAGGCGCTGGCCTTGATGGCGGCCGACATTGCCATGATCGAAAGATATGCTCGGGTCAGTCCGGCCGAAGCGGCACTGCTGCTGGACAGGGCGGCGCCCATCGTGGTACTGCAAGCGGCCGGAAAGCATCTGGCCGCTGACATAGCACCCGGCCAGATCAACCTGGGTTTCATGCTGCCCTATACGCCCCTGCATCATTTGCTCATGCAGGCGCTGGATGCTCCCATTGTACTGACTTCGGGAAACCGCAGCGAAGAACCCCAGGTCATCCGCAATGCCGATGCCCGCACGCGGCTGGCGGATATCGCCGACTGTTTCCTGCTGCACGACCGCGATATCGTCAACCGGCTCGATGATTCGGTGGTTCGCGTGGCCGACGGGCAAGCCCGGCTGCTGCGCCGCGCCCGGGGTTATGCGCCACAACCGCTACGCCTGCCCGGGGGTTTTGATGACCGGATTTCCCTGCTGGCCATGGGCGGTGAACTGAAGAACAGTTTCTGCCTGGTGAAGGAGGGCAGGGCCATCGTGTCCCAGCACATGGGCAACCTTCGGGAAGCTGCCACCTTTGCCGACTATCGCCAGGCATTGCAGCTCTACCAGGCGCTCTACGATGTGTCCCCTGCCATCATCGCCATCGACGCACATCCGGATTATCTGTGCAGCCAGCTCGGCAAACGGCTGGCAGACGAAAACAACCTGGAACTGGTGTGTGTACAGCATCACCATGCCCATATCGCGTCCTGCATGGCCGAGCACGGACGTGAACTGACATCACCCAGGGTACTGGGCATCGCCCTGGACGGCCTGGGTTATGGTGAAAACGGTGAACTCTGGGGGGGCGAGTTTCTGCTTGCGGATTATTTTGGCTGCAGGCGAGTGGCCCGTTTTCAGCCTGTGCCCCTGCTGGGGGGCAACAAGGCCGCCCGGCAGCCCTGGCGCAACACCCTGGCGCACCTCCTGTCCCTGCCCGATGCCCAACAGCTGTTTGAATGCTATGCGCACCTGCCTATCATCGAATACCTGAAAAGCAAGCCTCTTTCCGTGCTGCAAACCCTGTTCGACAAGGGGCTCAACAGCCCGCCGGCTTCATCGGCGGGACGCCTGTTCGATGCAGTGGCCGCAGCGCTGGGCATTTGCCGCGAAGAGGTGTACTTCGAAGGCCAGGCCGCCTTGGAACTCGAAGCACTGGCCGTCGGGGAAATGCAGCAACAGAAGCGGCATGCCTATGACTGCTCGATAACAGACGACACGCTCGTCTGGGCACCCCTGTGGTACTCGCTGATGGAGGATTTGCAAGAGGGCGTCGATGCGGCGGTTATCTCCGCCCGTTTCCATCATGGCCTGGCAAAAGCCGTGTCAGCCATGGCGGTACAGCTCTGCGAAGCATGGCAAACCGATACGGTCGTGCTTGGTGGCGGTGTCTTCCAGAACCGGCTGCTGCTGGAACAGACTTCCCTGCTGCTGCGGGAAAGACAGCTGGAAGTTCTGTCCCCGCGGCAATTCCCGGCCAATGACGGCGGCCTTTCCCTGGGACAGGCCGTAATCGCCATGGCTTCCCGGCGCAGCGGAGCGCAGCACGCGCCGGAATGATAGATGGTTCAGAGTTTCATAAGGTAATATTCTTTATGGTCACTCATTGAAACCATGGGAAGCGGCTCAGGATGAGGAGGCGTGCAGCATTCACCGTGCTTATTACCGATACAACAGCGTGAACAAAAGATGGATTTACTGACAAAGCAACAGCAGGCGCTCTACGATGCATTCTACGAGTCGACGCATGAGAATACGCATCTCGATGAAAAAACCGAAATACTCGTTGGTCTTTCAGCAGCCGTCGCTATGAACTGCAATCCCTGCACGTCCTACTATCTGAGACTGGCGAAACAGAGCAGCATTGCAAAAGGAGAGATCTCCGAGACCCTGGCCAAGGTCATGGCCGTTGCAGCCGGACAAAAACGCCTGCAATTTCAAGAAGTACTCGACGAATATGATATTGATTTCTAGCTTCCGGCACGAAGCAGGGCAGGCATAGCATGCTCCTGCCGCAAACCCTGCGCCTTGCATCGGCTGTGGTCGTGCTTGCGCTATTGATCACCCATGGCGACAACGGCTATTGCGCGGCCGGAAGTATCGCCGCCCCCGTTCTCAAGTGGCAACTGGGAGGATGCACCTCCTGGTGCGAGACCGGCTGGTATTCCTCACCGGCCGTGGCCGATCTGGACAAGGACGGGAAACCGGAGGTCATCGGCTCCGGCTATGCCATTCATGTGCTGAATGGCAGTGACGGCAGCCTGAAATGGCGCATGAAATCTGGTCACGACCGCAACGAGGGTAATGCGGTCGATAATGTCGGTCGTACCTGGTCCGGTATTGTGTTGGCAGATGTGGATGGAGACGGGGAGCAGGAGATCGTCACTGCCCACAGCGGTGGCTGGGTGTCCGTGTACGACCGCCAGGGATATTTCAAACCCGGCTGGCCCAAGAAGCCCACGGACAGGGAACTGCGGGGTCTGAGCGTATCCGACCTGGATGCCGACGGCTTCATGGAGATCATCGTCACCGCTGCGGTGAACAGCAAGACCAACAGCTGGATATTCCAGCACGACGGCACGCTTCGGGCCGGGTGGCCGCAACTTGGCAGCGATGGCGAATCTGCCTGGGGCGTCTTCAACGACAATGCCGCCGTGGGCGATCTCGATGGTGACGGATTCGGCGAAATTGTCGTGCCTTCCGATGTCCATTCCATTTGCGCCTACGAAGAAGACGGCGTGCAGATCCCGGCAAGCGCAGACTATTCCGGCAAGGACTGGGGCGCCGTAGGCATCTGGGAAGACCTGGCTACCGAGCTCAGGGGCTGGGGACGCTGCAATGGCGTTCGCAGCGAAAGCTTCCGCGCCAACTTTGCGAAAGGCCCTGCTGTCATCGCCGACATGGATGGAGACGGCATAAATGAAGTGGTCGCCGTCGGTAACATGTATGACTGTACCAGTGGCTACCAGAGCAAATACAGCGCGCCCCTGATCTTCAACGCGGACCGTTCGCGCTTCAAGACAGCGGGCGCAGACTGGGAGAAGGGGCCGGTGGATACCGGTGCGCCCCTGAGCGAGGACTACAACAGGATCGAAAGCAATCAGCCCAACACGGTAGTGGCCGACCTCGACGGTGACGGAGAAAAGGAAATCCTTTTTCCTTCCTACGACGGGCGCCTGCATGCCTTCTGGCTGGACAAGACTGAACACGGCAGCTGGCCCTATGAAGTGGATGCACATGCCACCGAAGGCTTCTACCGTTTTGCTTCAGAACCCACCGTTGCCGACCTGGACAACGATGGCAAGGCAGAAGTGATCTTTGCATCCTGGACGCAAAAAGGCAGCAACAGAACGGGCAGGTTGCATATCGTCGACGACCAGGGCAACAGGCTGCAGGAAGTCGATTTGCCGGCGGCAAAGGGCAGCTGGGACTGGAACGGCGCCCTGGCAGCGCCGACACTGGCAAACATCGATACAGACCCAGATCTGGAGGTCGTGCTCAACACGGCACATGCCGGACTGGTGGCCTACGACTTGCCCGGCACTGCAAATGCCAGAATCATCTGGGGAACCGGCCGGGGGAATTACCAGCGGGACGGGTATGTGGTCAGCGCCAAAACCAGCTGTAAAGCGGGACCTGTTACCCTTGGTCCTGCAAGTTACAGCGGCGCGGAGATCTACCGTTCCGAATCAACGCTGGTTACCAGCGGCAGCGTGGTCATACAAGCCGGCGCAAACATAAGCTTCGAGGCCAGCAGTGGATTGCGGCTGAACAGAGGATTCCGCGTGCAGGATCGTGGCAGCTTCAGAGCCCGGATTCGTGACGTGATTTGCCCAGTGGATCAGTAAGCACGTAACAACCATCGGATTTAACCGGTGATTGTTGCGTTTTTCATTGGGTCTTTTGAACGTGCTGGTTTTCCTACCTACCCGAGCCGGCTGTCCTGGCCGCGGAGATCGTTGCAGACCTGGAAACGGTATTGGCGCAGTTCCGGGATGTGGCACAAGATCTGACACAAGCCGAACAGCTAAAATAAAGTAAAATCCTCAGGCGCACACAGACCGTAACCAGAAATAGGGCAGCCAGGCATGGCCGAGATCATTCCTCCACTGAATCGGGAAACCCTTGGCCGGATGACCACCGGTGAGAAGCGGGTCGCACGACGCCTGAAAGAGCTGCTGGAGGATGATTATCTTGTCTGGTACGACATTCCCATAGGCCGGCAACGCCGTTACCCCGATTTCATCATTCTTCATCCCTCCCGGGGATTGCTCTTTCTCGAGGTCAAGGACTGGAAGCCAGACACATTGAAGAAGATCAGCAAGTCGGATGTCACGCTGCTGACAAACAACGGCATGGTGACCAAACCGCATCCTTTGGAGCAGGCGAGGGGCTACACCTACAGCGTAGTCGACATGTTGGCGCGCGACCCGCATTTGCGGCAAACCAGCAAGGCCTACCGCGGCAATCTGATCATGCCCTGGGGCTGGGGTGTCGTCTTTACCAATATCACGCGCAAACAGATTCAGAAGGCGATGCCGGATGAGGCCAGGGAAGGGCTGTTACCTGATCATCTGATGATCTACAAGGATGAAATCACTGCCGGCACCGACGCCGAACAATTCCAGGAACAGCTCTGGGGAATGTTCAATTACCAGTTCGGGGGAAAACTCACGCTGCCCCAGATAGACCGCATCCGCTGGCACTTGTTTCCTGAGATAAGAATAGAGCAGGGGACGGCAGGCGATATTTTCGATGAGGACGAAGGCGCGGATGACGACGCTGAACAGACGCTGCCCGATATCATAAAGATCATGGATATCCAGCAGGAGCAGCTGGCGCGCAGCCTGGGCCAGGGGCATCGCGTGATTCATGGCGTGGCCGGCTCGGGCAAGACCCTGATCCTGGGCTATCGTTGCCTGCATCTTGCCGAGGCGGTGGCCAAACCGATTCTGGTGTTGTGCTTCAACATCACCCTGGCGGCGCGCCTGCGCTCCTTCATCTCGTCCAAGGGCATCGGCACCAAGGTCCAGATCTATCATTTTCACGACTGGTGTTCCCAGCAACTCAAGACATATCATGTACCCTTGATGGAATCCGAAAAGCCGGTGTGGGAACGCCAGGTCGAGACAGTCATCCATGCGGTGGATAAGGGGCATATACCCCGCGCCCAGTACGGCGCGTTGCTGATCGATGAAGGCCACGACTTCGAGCCGGAGTGGCTGAAGCTGGTAACGCAGATGATCGATCCCCACACTAATTCCCTGTTGTTGCTGTACGACGACGCCCAGTCGATCTACAAGAAGAAATCCGGCCTAGGGTTTTCCCTGAGCAGCGTTGGCATCCAGGCCCAGGGGCGAACCACCATTTTGCGCCTCAACTACCGCAACACCCGCGAGATACTGCGTTATGCGTATGACTTCGCACGTCACTATCTGGACCCGCAGAAGGCGGATGAAGACCATATTCCCCTAGTGGAACCCGAAGCGGCAGGCACATCCGGCCCCGAGCCGGTTCTGAAGCGTCTGGACAGCCCGGCAGACGAGATTCGCTTTGCGCTTGCCTGTATTCGGAAATGGCACAATGAAGGCGTCAAGCTTCAAGATATCGGCGTTCTTTACCCCGGGGGTGAATACGGAAAGAACATGGCGGCAGCATTGCACCGGGCTGGCATCGACACGATTTGGCTGGGCGCCAGGAAATACAAGGCTGCCTATAATCCCGAAGCCGAGCGGGTCACCGTACTGACCATCCACAGCAGCAAGGGGCTCGAGTTTCGACGGGTAATTCTCATTGGCCTGGGATTGCTCGGCGTGGATGAACAGAAAACCGCCGAGGATGCGCGTCTCTTGTATGTTGGGATGACGCGCGCGCAGGAAGGGTTGTTAC
>DRLF01000087.1 GCA_011051425.1 Thiolapillus brandeum
GAACTGGCCAGCTCCGGTTCCAAGGTATTGCAGATCCGTTCCGTTGAATTTGCGGGGAAATACAACGTTCCCCTGCGTGTGTTGTCCAGCTTTGAAGAAGGAGAGGGCACCCTCATAACCCTGGAGGAAAAAGACGTGGAAAAGGCGAAGATTGCAGGTATCGCGTTCAGCCGCGATGAGGCCAAGCTGACCATCCGTGGTGTGCCAGACCATCCGGGCGTGGCCTACCAGATACTCGGGCCCATCGGCGAAGCCAATATCGAAGTGGACATGATCGTGCAGAACATCGGCAAGGATGACACCACCGATTTCACTTTTACCGTACACCGCAATGACCTGCCCCAGGCGCTGGAGATCCTCGAGAAGACAGCCAGGGATCTGGGTGCCAGAGAAGTCGAGGCAGACGACAGGATCGTCAAGATCGCCCTGGTGGGCGTGGGCATGCGTTCTCATGCTGCCATTGCCAGCAACATGTTCAAGGCTCTGTCCGAGGAGCAGATCAATATCCAGATGATATCCACCTCGGAAATCAAGGTTTCCGTGATCGTGGATGAAAAGTATCTTGAACTGGGGGTACGTACGCTCCACGATGCCTTTGGTCTGGACAAGATAGAAACATAATTCGAAATTCGGGTTTCTTATTTAGGGAATCTACTGATAAAATTCGAAAGTTCGCTATATTTATTGAATAAGCGAAGGCTTGGTTTGATTATTACTGCTCTCCCTTCCAGGAAAAGTGAAGCGGGCGCAAAGGACATAAGGAGAAATAGGAATCATGTTGATACTGACTCGCAGGGTTGGTGAAACCCTGATGATTGGCGATGACGTGACCGTCACGGTGCTGGGTGTTAAAGGCAACCAGGTACGAATTGGCGTAAATGCCCCACGGGATATTTCCGTACATCGGGAAGAAATCTACGAACGCATCAAAGCTGAACAGGCAGAAGAAGCCGGCCCCGATCTGTCGGACGAAGAGCCGGCTCCCGAGGAAGAGGAATAAGTGCTGGAAAAAAGTTTCAAGGCTGGCTAGAATTAGCCGCCCTTGAAACTGCTTCGCTTGCGAATTGATAATGCGGTCTGTGAAATTGGCAGTATGAAGTGATTCTCAGGGCGCTGGGCAAGGGTCTGGAGACATACACCTCTGCACGAGCAGCAGGCTCGTTATACTCACTGCACATAAAATTGAAAATCAGGAGAGCTGGCCGAGTGGCTGAAGGCGCACCCCTGCTAAGGGTGTATACGTTAACGCGTATCGAGGGTTCGAATCCCTCGCTCTCCGCCATACACTGATATCTTGGTCTGGTGCTGCAGTGGGCACGGACCGGGAAAAGAATCAGATTCGAACCCTCGATTCTAAACAATCCGGGTTCGACCGCGAAGCGCGGTAGCGCGTAGCAGTGGGGACCGCAGGGAGCCCATCCCTCGCTCTCCGCCATACACTGATATCTTGGTCTGGTGTTGCAGCGGGCACGGATCAGGAAAAGAATCGGATTCGAACCCTCGATAAAAAATAGATGGTTCGATCATGTAGCTGCGGTAACAGTAAGAAGCCAATACCTTGCTTGGTGCCGCTTTGAGCATTGACAAACAGCGAATAAACGAGCATCATTCGCTACCACTTTTGCGCCAGTAGCTCAGCTGGATAGAGTACTCGGCTACGAACCGAGCGGTCGGAGGTTCGAATCCTTCCTGGCGCGCCATACAGTGAAAAGCTCACCCTAGGGTGGGCTTTTTTCTTGCCCTGCTACAGGGGAAATTCGAACCTCCGACTCCAAACAGGTTGGTTCGACAAGCGCCGGCAGGCGCGCAGCATGAGCGCGTAGCGCGAGTCATCCTTCCTGGTGCGCCATACAGTGGAAAAGCTCACCTCAGGGTGGGCTTTTTTCTTGCTCTGCTACAGGGGAAATTCGAACCTCCGACTCCAAACAGATTGGTTCGACAAGCGCCGGCAGGCGCGCAGCATGAGCGCGCAGCGCGAGTCATCCTTCCTGGCGCGCCATACAGCGGAAAAGCTCACCTCAGGGTGGGCTTTTTTCATGTCCTGCTCACAGGGCTCCATTTTACTTTCTGCTCGCCGATCATAAAATTGAGTTCGATATTTCAGTCGCTGGTTTGTCTTTCAGTCAGTTTGCCCGTATCGAATGTACTTGTTCGCAACAGGGGAAAAACGAAAAATAAGCCGTTATACTCTGAGCCTGTACGAAATAAAACAAGAGTCGGAATGCCGGGATGAGTGAAAGAAATGTGGAAAAGATGGCGACGTGTTATCACGAAATCATCGAGGGTGTGGGAGAGGATATGAGCAGGGAAGGGCTGTTGAAAACCCCCCTGCGTGCAGCCAAGGCCATGGCGTTTCTTACACAGGGATACGAACAGTCTCTGGACGATATCGTCAATGATGCTATTTTTCCTTCCGACAATGACGAGATGGTCATCGTCAAGGACATCGAATTGTATTCACTTTGTGAACATCACATGTTGCCGTTTATTGGTAAGGCGCATGTGGCCTATCTGCCCAAGGGAAAAGTCATCGGTCTGTCCAAGGTTGCACGCATCGTGGATATGTATGCCCGGCGTCTGCAGATTCAGGAGCAACTCACCACCCAGATTGCCTACGCGATACAGGATGCCATCGGTGCCGCAGGTGTGGCCGTGGTTATCGAAGCATCGCATCTGTGCATGATGATGCGTGGGGTTCAGAAACAGAATTCCTCAACGACGACATCCATGATGCTCGGCGCCTTCAGGAGCAATCACCGAACCCGGGATGAATTCCTAACACTGATCAAACTCTGATGGTAACCATACGTATCAGGAATCTGCGTCTGCGCACCTACATCGGCTTCAACGAAGAAGAGATGAAAAAGCGTCAGGATGTGGTGGTCAACGTCCGTTTCAGTTACAAGGCCGATGAGGCGGCGGAAACCGATGACGTGAAGTATGCCGTCAATTACCGGACAATCACCAAAGAAATCATCGCTCTGGTCGAAGATGGCCGTTTCATGCTGCTGGAAAGACTGGCTGCCGACGTATTGGAACTGGTGATGCAGCACGAACCCATATCCTCTGCCGAAGTGGAAGTGGACAAGCCCCATGCCTTGCGTTTTTCGGATTCTGTATCCGCATCGCTTCGGGCCGAGCGCTCAAATGCGTGATGCGTTTCTGGTAAAGCTGTCTTTCTGGCTGATCGTGATCGGCGCTTTTGCGCTGCTCACTCCGCAGCCTGCCTGGCCGGAATGGCTGGCGCGCATGATCCTTTCCACCGGCATCGCCCTGGCTATCACTACCGCCATCGTCAAGTACCGGGAAAGCAGAAAAAAGCGCTGATTCGCTCAGGGGGTGGAAAACTTCTCTTGCCGCCGCAGGTAATCGTCCACGATAGTGTGCATCTGGTCTGCATTGAATGGACGTAAACCACCCAGCACCATGTTCTTGGTGCCTTTCCCGATTACCTCGCCGTTGTCGTGCAGCGTGAACTTGAGCTGAACTTCGCCACGTTTGCCGTTGATGGTAAAGCAGGTGCCGGAAAGCTTCAGTTCCGGATCTGCAGGATCAAGACGGTCAAGGTGTATTTCCATGTTTTCATAGATGATCAGGGGACGTGCGGGATTGATCATCACACTGTGTGCTTCCATGAGTGGCACCAGGATATAGGGAAAGGCATGTCCGGAAAAGGCGACATAGGACTGAACCAGACGGCTGATGACCTCTTCGTCCCGGGTGGTATCGCCATGACGCTCGATAAGGAGGTAGTTTTTACCGTTGTCATCCGAAATGGTGAGGGTTTCAGTAGCATTTTCAGGGAAATGCAGTTCGATACCATCGCCCACCATGCCGGAAAAAACGAAGCGCATATCCCGGCTCAGGCCGTACTGATTGAGTACCAGGCCAAACAGCAGATCACCGGGCACACAAAAACGCTTTGAGTCCGTATCATGCAGCGGATTGAAATCATTGGCGATTTTCTTGGCAAACTCGCTGGCCTGCTGACGGGACACTCTTATCTTGTTGTGCTCAATTTTATAGTAGTTTTCTAGTATCATTCAGGTTTGCCCCGCCATAATGCTGGGGCTGAATTTTATCAGGAATCCTGTTTTGTTTTCATTATTGTTCAAGAGGAAGCCACCGCTGGATGAAGCTTCCCTGCTGTGGCTGTTCGATGTGTTTGGCTGGTCACTGCGGAATTTCTCTCCCGCTGTGTTTTATCAGCAGATCCGCCTGGTACTGCCAACCAATGAATTTTTTCCCGGCAAGGTGGACAGTGTGCAGGGCATGGCTGAACTGGTATTCGACCGGGTTGCAGAATATGCGGGCATGGCTCACTGGCCCTGGCAGGTGGTCGAGCAGTCTCATTGCCATCTCGAAGCGGTGATGCCGCCGGTGGGTGCGGCCCAGGGGTTTCCAGGGGCAAGGCGCCTGATGCCGGTTGATGGGCAGGCCATGCCTGTCGTTTATGACGGGCGGCATATCGGCAATCCGGAAGCGCTGATTGCCGGCTTTGCGCACCGGCTTGGGCAATACCTGGGATATACAGCAAAGGAGCCGCCTCCCGGTGGTGTGGAAAACTGGTCTCAGGCTACAGAAGTGCTTGCGGTATATCTGGGCTTCGGTCTGATGTTCGCCAACAGCGCTTTCGTGTTTCCGCCTGGCGGATGCAGCAGTTGCGGAACGTCTGTTTCACGTGAGGGTGCACTGTCTCAATGGGACTATACTTATGCATTGGCGATTTTCTCAGTGCTGAAAGGCGTTCCTCCCCGTCAGGTTCGCCCGCATTTGAAGAAATCCCTGCGTGGCTATTTTCAGCGTTGCGTCGCCGATGTGAATTCCAGAAAGCAGTTGTTGCAGCATCTTCAGGGCATGGTGGACCGGGATGATCAGAACCTGGTCGCCGACAGGGCTCAGGCCTGAGCGAAAGGCAGGCATGACTGACAAGGTTTTAATGGCGTGTCGGGAATGTGACGCCCTGCAATGGGCGCCCTGGGTTCCCAGGGGACAGAAGGTGCGCTGCCGCGGCTGTGGGGCCACTTTGTATCATCAGCCCAGAGGTGGTCTGGACCGTCCCATCGCTCTGTTGCTTGGCGCACTCTTCCTGTATGTACTTGCCAACAGCTTTCCACTGATCACGCTGGATATCGGCGGTGCTGTTCGGGAAACCTCACTGGTGGGTACCTCCTGGGCGCTCTATCAGCATGACATGAAGTTGCTGGGACTGTTGGTGTTCTTTACCAGTCTGGCTATTCCGGGGATGATCCTTCTGAGCACTTTGTACGTATTGACCGGGTTGCGTTGGCAGCTGAGATTGCCTGGATTGCGACAGATGCTGGTATTGTTGAGCCATATTCATCCCTGGGAAATGGCGGATGTATTTGTCGTCAGCATACTGGTGGCGATGGTGAAGATGTCCGGGATGGCAGACGTGATCATCGATGCGGGTCTGTATGCATTGATTGGTTACATTCTGCTGGGTGTGGCGGCCAGTGCGAGTATGGATGTTTTCGTTCTCTGGCAGCGTTTGGAGAAAATGCCGGATCACCAGGTGCCCGCCGGGCTGAAACAATGAAAAAGCCGCCCCGAGCAAGATCTTTGGGATTGGCCAGCTGCGATATCTGTCGTCAGATTGTCCGCTTGCCGAATTCGCCTTCCATCCGTCTCAAATGCCCGCGTTGCGGCGGGACGATCCATTCCCGCATCACTCACAGCCTCAGCCGCACCTGGGCTTTGCTGCTGGCGTCCATGATTCTTTATGTGCCTGCCAATGTCTATCCGGTGATGAAGAACACCTATCTCGGCGCAGAAAGCGACAACACTATCCTGAGTGGCGTGGTGCTGTTCCTGAAAGAAGGGGACTGGGTATTGGCGCTGGTTATCTTTACTGCCAGCATCATCGTGCCCTTGCTGAAGATGGTAAGCCTGCTGTATCTGCTCATGAACGTGCGCAAGGCGCCGCATGAAAGACGGGCCAGACAGCAGACGATACTGTACCGTGTAACCGAACTGGTGGGCCGCTGGTCCATGGTGGATGTGTTTGTTATCGGCATTCTCACCGCGCTGGTACAAATGGGAGTCATCTCAACGGTGGAGCCGGGTATTGGCGCGATGGCATTCGGTGCGGTTGTGGTGCTGACCATGCTGGCGGCTATCAGTTTCGATCCAAGGCTTATTTGGGACAGGGACCTGACATGAAAGAACAGAACGACAGACTCGAGGAACTGCCGGAAGCACTGGTGGCGGCGGATCACCCCGGGTTTTCTTTCGTATGGCTGGTCCCCCTGGTGGCCCTGATCATCGGTATCGTCCTTATTTACAAGGAATATTCCAGCCTGGGGCCGTCCGTGGAAATCCG
This sequence comes from Thiolapillus brandeum, assembly GCA_011051425.1. Classification (GTDB taxonomy): domain Bacteria; phylum Pseudomonadota; class Gammaproteobacteria; order Chromatiales; family Chromatiaceae; genus Thiolapillus; species Thiolapillus brandeum_A. The sequence continues at coordinate 6,344 of DRLF01000087.1, forward strand.
GTTTCAGAGTGCAGAGGGTATCGAACCCAACAAGACAGAAATCAAATACCGCGATGTTGTGATTGGCAAGGTCAAGAACGTACAGTTTACGGATGATCTTTCTCACGTCATGGTGGAAGCGCAGTTGAACAAAGATATGGAGAGCCTGCTCTC
>DRLF01000088.1 GCA_011051425.1 Thiolapillus brandeum
GCAGACGATGCCTTTGAATGTCTTGAATTTGTCCATCTCAGAAATTCCTCACATCAACAAAATGGCCGGCAACAGCCGCCGCCGCAGCCATGGCCGGACTGACCAGGTGTGTACGCCCACCGATGCCCTGCCTGCCTTCGAAATTGCGGTTGGAAGTGGAAGCACAACGCTCCCCCGGCTCCAGGCGGTCAGCATTCATCGCCAGGCACATGGAACAGCCCGGCTCACGCCACTCGAATCCCGCTTCCACGAAGATTTTATCCAGTCCCTCTTCTTCCGCCTGCTTCTTCACCAGGCCCGAGCCGGGAACCACCAATGCCAGTTTGACGGTATCTGCCACCTTGCGGCCTTTGGCTATCTCCGCTGCCGCACGCAGATCCTCGATGCGTGAATTGGTGCAGGAGCCGATGAAAACCTTGTCCACTGCAATATCGGTGATGGGCGTACCCGCTTCCAGCCCCATGTATTCCAGGGCGCGGCGCATGCCGCCGGCGTGCACCTCATCAGCCACGCTGTCGGGATCAGGCACCGCGTCATTTACTGCCACCACCATTTCCGGTGACGTGCCCCAGGTCACCTGAGGCTCTATCCTGGTGGCATCAAGCGTCACTACCTTGTCGAAGGCCGCTCCCTCATCGGAATGCAGATCCCGCCAGTTGGCGACAGCCTTTTCCCAAAGCTCGTCGGATGGCGCAAAAGGACGGCCTCTGACATAGTCGATAGTCTTGTCATCCACCGCAACAAAGCCCGCCCTGGCGCCCGCTTCGATGGCCATGTTGCACACGGTCATGCGCCCTTCCATGGAAAGATCACGTATGGCCTCTCCGGCAAATTCGATGGCATAACCCGTCCCGCCGGCAGTACCAATTTCACCGATGATAGCCAGCACCATGTCCTTGGCGGTGACACCCTTGCCTACCTTGCCCTGCATGTCGATGAGCATGGTTTTGGATTTTTTCTGGATCAGACACTGGGTGGCCAGTACATGCTCGACTTCAGAGGTGCCAATACCAAAGGCCAGGGCACCGAAGGCGCCGTGGGTTGCCGTGTGCGAATCCCCACAGACCACGGTCATGCCCGGCAGGGTAGCCCCCTGCTCCGGCCCCACCACGTGCACGATGCCCTGACGCGGGTCGTTGATGTGGAACTCGGGAATGCCGAATTCCTCACAATTGTGATCCAGGGTCTGTACCTGAAGACGCGACACGGGATCGTGAATGGCCTCCACACCACCATGACGGTCTTCAGGGTTGGTGGGAACATTGTGGTCCGGCGTGGCCAGGTTGGCAGTGGTGCGCCAGGGCTTGCGCCCGGCCAGGCGCAGGCCCTCAAAGGCCTGGGGCGACGTCACTTCATGCACCAGCTGCCTGTCTATATAGAGAAGACTGGTGCCGTGTTCGTCGGTGCGCACTACATGAGCATCCCACAATTTGTCGTAGAGAGTTCTGGCTGTCATGATCGTTTTCCTTTCCACTGTTCAGGTTTGCAGAATATCCGGCTACAATGAATAACACAAATTCATATTTTTCATTTATATCATTCCACAAAGGAATATATTGAACCATGGAGTTCGGAAGCCTGCGTACATTCGTGGCCGTTGCAGACAGCGGCTCTTTCTCTGCTGCGGCGCAACAGCTGTATCTTACCCAGCCTGCGGTGAGTAAACGCCTGGCTGCACTGGAGGCGGAACTGAACATCAGATTGTTCGACCGTATCGGACGGAACGTGCGCCTGACCCATGCGGGCGAAGAGCTGCTGCCCAAGGCCCGGGAGATCCTGCTGCAGGCGCAGGACATGAAACACCTTGCCAGCAACCTGCAAACAGAAATATCGGGCACGCTGGTGCTGGGTACCAGCCACCACATCGGTCTGCACAGACTTCCTCCCGTACTCCGGGATTTCCGCAACCGTTTTTCAGCCGTGGATCTGGATATCCGCTTCATGGATTCCGAAGCTGCCTGCACGGCGGTGGAAAAGGGCGAACTGGAAATGGCCATCGTTACCCTGCCCACCGAATCACTGCCCCACCTGGAAACCCGTGAGCTCTGGAAAGACGAGCTGTGTTTTGTCGTTTCCCGCGACCACCAGCTGGCAGGTACATCGCCGGTAACCCTGGAACAGCTCACACACTACCCTGCGGTATTGCCCGGCCCCACCACTTATACAAGGAACATACTGGAACAGGCCCTGCAAAAACACGGCCTCGAAATAACATTAGGTATGTTTACCAACTATATGGAAACACTTAAAATGCTTTCGGAAATAAACCTCGGCTGGACACTGCTGCCGAAAACCATGCTGACGCAGGCCGATCTGGTCATTTTGCCTGTCGAGCTGAAACTGAGCCGTTCTCTCGGCCTGGTGACACACTCCGGCCGCACACTTTCAAACCCCGCAAGAGCATTGATCTCATGTCTGCCCTGAAACTGATTTTACCCGCCTTTGTCCTGAGCCTCTCCACCGGATGCACCGGCCTGCTTACACCATCGGATCAGGGCATTTCCTGCCAGCGCATCGAGGCGGATATTCGCTGGGGCGCCCTGTCGGGACTGACAGCCGATGCTGCCGACGCCGGCATCCTGTATGCGGTTCACGACCACAACCTGCCTCGACCCGAAATCCAGACGATAAATGTTTCCGGTGATCAGGCGGTCATCATCCAGAGTTTCCCGGTGCTGAGGAATGGCAAAGAACCTCCCTATGATCTGGAAGGCATCGCCCGGCGACAGGCAGGTGGATTCTGGCTGGCATCGGAAGGCAAGCCCGGCCGGCATCTGCCCAACCTGATCATCCGCACGGATAACACCGGCCATGTCCTGAAAGAAGTCCCCCTGCCCGCTTCCGTTGCCCGTTACAAGATCAAGGCCGGCTTCGAAGGCATTGCTTCAACGGGAACGGGTGAACAGGAACGGGTTGTGGTGGTGTTCCAGCGGCGCTGGAAAGACGACCCAAGGGGCCAGGTGAAAATCGGCCAGTACTGGCCGGCCAGCGGACAATGGCGATTCTACCTCTATCTACTGGAAAGACCCAAAGGCAACGGCCTGTCAGCGGTTGCCTTTCTCAGTGACGGCTCTGTTGCCGTTCTCGAACGGGACAACAAACCGTTTTTCAAGGCCAGGACCAAGGCAATCTACCGGGTGGAACTGCCTGACCATCCCGGACAGGCAGTGGATCAGCCCTATCCGCTGCTGCGGAAAAGCCTTGTGACCGACCTGATCCCCGGCTACAGCCTGGCCTGTGGAACAAAAGGCAAACTCGAAGGCATGGCCCTGACACCGGCAGGACACTTTTACCTGGTCGCGGACGATGATGGAAAAGGAACCGCCCTGCTCCTGCAGTTGAGGCTCCACCGATGACCGGCTGCCAGCCGTCATTTCCGCTACTATCGCCACAAACTGAAACTTCACGCCTTCCTGTCAATCAAATCTGAGGTGGTTTTGTTCGTCCCCACGCACATGCAGGATAAAGAGGCAATCACCGGGAAAGGCCTGCGGAAAAGATAAACCGCAATTCAGGTTGTGGCCAAAACCAGGGCTCTTGTGGGTGCGGGATGCCCTTCAACCGTCAGGCGATGATCATCGGGGTCCAGAAAATCCGCCAGGGACTCGAATGCCATCCAGTCGGTACGACGCTGTTCTTCTATGCGGGTCGGCGTGACATCCAAGACCCTGACATTCCTGTATCCACAGCGTTGCAGCCAGTTCACCAGTGCAGCGGGAGACGGGATGAACCAGACATTGCGCATCTTGGCGTAGCGCCCTTCGGGCACAAGCACGCTGTTCTCGTCACCCTCGACCACCAGTGTCTCCAGCACCAGTTCGCCACCAGGCCGCAGACAGGCTTTGAGATCAAGCAGATGATCCATAGGGGAGCGGCGGTGATAAAGGATGCCCATGGAGAAGACGCTGTCGAAAGCCGCAAGACGGTCCGGCACCGATTCGATACCCAGAGGAAGAAAATGCACGTTGGGCGGCCTAGCCATGAAATGCCTGACGGCATTGAACTGGGTCAGAAAAAGCAGGCTGGGATCGATACCGACGACCAGCCCGGCACCTTCTCCGGCCATGCGCCAGGCATGGTAGCCATTGCCGCACCCCACATCCAGCACCTTGCGCCCGGCAAGGGGCTGAATATGTTCGCGCAGCCGCTGCCATTTCCAGTCAGAGCGCCATTCCGTGTCGATGTGAATACCAAACAGCTCATATGGCCCCTTGCGCCAGGGCTGTAACGCCCGCAGGGTCTGGTGGATGTCCTGACGGACGGCTTCACCGGCCTGCTGTGCCTGTCCTATACGCAGGCGGTCTGCCCGAAGATCGATATCTTCCGTCTGTATTTCCGGAAGCTGTTGCAGAAGGTATCTCCAGCGCTCGAGGTCACCATGACGATCAGCACTCAGCGCCTGTTCGATCTGCCGTGGAAGCATCGCAGCCCAGCCTGCCATTCCCGCATCCGAAAGCACCTGACAGATTTCTTCCGTGGCAATCATGGCCGGGCAACAAAAGAAACAAAGTTGAAGCACTGAAACCACAGGTCCACGCGACTGAAACCGGCTTCTGCCAGCCTTGCCCTGTGTATCGCAATGGTTTCCGGCACCAGCACTTCTTCCAGGGAGGCCCGCTTCTGACTGATCTCCAGGTCGGAATACCCGTTGGCGCGCTTGAAGGCATGGTGCAGTTCGATGAGCAGCTCATCCTCCTGCTCATCGGCGCCGGATATCTTCTCCGAAAGGATAAGCACACCGTCGTCCAGCATGCCGGCACGGATATTCCTGAGCAGGGTCAGGCGCTCTTCCACCGGAAGAAACTGCAGGGTGAAATTCAGCACCACTACGGAAGCGTTGCTGACCGTCACATCTCGGATATCGCAACACAGGGTCTGCACCGGCGGAAGATCATGGCGGACAAACTGTTCCTCTGCCTTTTCCAGCATGGCACTGGCATTGTCCACGGCAACCAGACGGCAGTCCCGCTGCACGACCTCTCTGCCCATGGATACAGTAGCCGCCCCCAGAGAACACCCCAGGTCATAGAGATTGCTGCCTCTGACAGCGTGTTTCTTCGCAAGGATGCCGATCATGCCAATAATGCTGGCGTAGCCGGGAACGGAACGGCTGATCATGTCCGGGAACACCGCCGCGACCCGCTGATCGAAAACGAAGCTGTCAATCCTGTCCTGTCGCTGCGCGTAGATGCGGTCGCGTGTCTTGTCGTCAGTCATGGGAAATTGCCGATTGATTCAACGGAAAGCCGCCAGCGACCCGTCCACGGAAAACAGTCTCAGGACTGCTTCAGCGCTTCCTCGAACTCATCACCGTAGTAAAAAGTGATTTCTTCATCTTTCTCTATGTCGGTGATGGCGAACAGTTCCAGGCCATCGAATTCCGCATTGCAGTCCAGTGAATGATTGAGGTAACGCAACAGGTTGCGGCCGCTGCAACCGACCCAGTCACCCTCTCCATCCTTTTCTTCCTGCTCCCACACCCACAGCACATAGGTGCCGTTTCTGGTTGCGCGCGGACCATGGTAACTGCCGATGTATTCGCCTGCCATGATGGGTTTGCGGGCATGCACACCGGTACCGTGCAGCGGAGAAGACGCGGCATACACCCATTCCCGCAGCTCACTGTCGCGATGGCGCAGTTCCTTCGGACTCATGTTTCCGCTTTCACGCTCTGCATGGCGAGATGTTCACGGCGTCCGGGTACGGCGCCCCATCCGATCTGGTGCACCGGCAACTGCTCCGGCTCGAGTTCACGGCGGATCTCGCCAAGAGTGCGCAGACTGCCTTCCTGCCCTTTCCACATGACCAGCATCTTTTCCATGAATTCAAGATGCTGTATACCCTCAAGTTCGGCATTGGCCGAATAGACATGGCCGAAAGGCAGGACATGACGGCTTTCCGCATACAGGTATTCATGCGCCTTGTCCGAATCGATATCATCCTGCAACAGCAGTTCGGAAAGCGTGGGCAGGGTGGTGGGAATCTGGGGACACTGGGAGACGACGTTGTGCAGGGAAGGAAGAAAGGGATACTTGCCTCTTACATCACTGGCATAGCGAAACTCCAGGCGCTCTTCCATGGCCAGCAGGTGTGCATTAACCTGCCAGCCGGGAGCCGCGAAACGATTCGGCGCATGACCGAGCAGCTGTTCGAAAGTCTCCATACCCAGCGCCAGCTGATGGCTGGTCCAGTCTGCATCTGCAAAGGCCGCCTGCTTGCTCCAGGTGCTCGCATCAAATCCCATCAGACCAATTTCGTGCCCAGCATCCGCTACGGCAAGCATCGCTTCCTGCAGGGTCATTTCCGGCTTTTGCCGTTTGCCCAGCAAGGAAACAGCCTTCTCGACCAGTCCTTTTCCCTGGGCATTGTATTCCACAGAAAAGAAAAAACTGGCGGAAATCTGGTACTCCTCAAACAGCTTCAGCAGATTGGGCACACCCACGGTGGCTGCCCTGAAGCTGGGCACATCAATTTTCAGCGCGATTCTCATATCATCTAGTCCAGACTGCAGCTACCTTTGTAGACAGCCATGATGCTTTTTATTTCTTTGAATACCTGTTGCTGCTGATGCGCATCCAGTGCCTCCAGTTCAGGCAGAACCCGCCCTTCTTCCATCCGTTCAAGATCAGCCCACAAAGCCTTGCAGCCTTTCAGACACAATGTTTCAACTGCTTGGTCCACGAGGTCGGATTTCATTGTTCAGGGACAACAATACTAGGCAGGCGCGAATTATGCCACAGGCACAGTCGAGATTCCGAAGAAAAACCATCGCAAACCGGTTATTGATCCGGAAAGCCGACTGACGAATAAAGCCCGATTGAAACAGCGGCACTCAATGAAAACAAAAATTGTTCTTTATTTGTTCTATCCCAGTGCTATACTTAAGAACATACATAGAACAGCGGAGAACGACAGATGAACCACATGACCTATCTGATGCGTGACCAGGTACGTGATTTTGTACCCAGCCTGGGAGTGCCTGCCCTGCCCAGAAAGAAATCCCGTAACCTGAAAAAGCTGCGTCCTTTTTTAGAGGTCGGCGCTTTTGTCCTGGCGGTGTTGAGTTACATCGCAGCACTATCACTGATGACCTGAACAGCAGATATTTTCGGAACAAAAGCCCTGAATAGGGAATGAGCGCAAAGAAAAACGGGTGCCAGAAGCACCCGTTTTTTCTTCTGCTGAACAGAAAGTATCAGTTCTCGGTATTGATCTCTACCTTGGCATGTTCACGCAGGTATCTGCCCATGAGATTGAACTGTGCCTCGCCCTTGGTTCTGGCCAGTTGTTCTTTGCCAGCCTTGCGCGCCTCTTCATCCAGCTTGGAGGGATCACCGTCTGTCACTTTGCTGACAGACAGCAATGCATAATCACCATTACCCAAAGCAACACCCCCGACGGCAGGTTTGTCGGACGTCGGCCTGGGGAGACCGAAAGCAGTATCTCTGACTGCCGCCGGCACCGCAGTGGAATTTCGCTTTATGGTGACAGCCGGCTCGAGCTTCCAGCCGTTTTCTTTCGCCAGCTGTTCCAGGCTGGTGCTACCGCCCTGCAGTGATTTCAACAGTTCTTCGCCTTTGGCAGCCGCAAGCTCGGAAGCCTTTTCACGTTTCAGCGTGGCCCTGATCCTGTCCTTGACTTCCTCGAAAGCCTGCGGGTGTTCTGCCTCGTGCTCCACCACGCGCAGCACCAGCACCTGATCGTCTTCCAGTTCAATCAGCTCACTGTTGTTGTTTTCCTGCAGCACGTCTTCGCTGAAAGCGGCAGCCACGACTTTGGGTGACGCCAGAACGCCTTTGCCACCCTTTCTGTCGAACCAGTCGGACTGTATCGGCTCCAGTTGCAAGGCTTCTGCCGCAGGAGCCAGACTGTCAGGAGTTTCATAACTCAGGTCAGCAAGTTTTTCTGCCTTGTCGAACAACAGCTGCTCAGCCTGGTTACGACGATAGGCCGTTTCGATCTTGTCACGCAGGGCATCGAAGCCGCCTTCACCACCGCTCTTGATTTCGGTCACTTCGATCAGATGAAAGCCGAAGGGCGTATGCACCGGCTCACTTACCTTGTCTTTCTCCAGCTTGTAAGCCGTATCTTCAAAAGCCTTGGCCATGACACCGGGACTGATCCAGCCCACGTCACCGCCCTGCTCTTTTGAGCCTGGATCATCGGAAAATTCCCTGGCCAGTGCAGCAAAACTCTCGCCATTTTCCAGGCGCTTGGCAATGTCCTCGATCTTGGCCTTTGCAGCATCAACGGTTTCAGTATCGGCATTTTCATCGACCTGAACAAGAATATGCCGCACCTTGCGCTCTTCCGGCGCCTGGAATTCATCCTTGTGCTGATCATAGTAGGCACGGAGTTTTTCATCGGTCACTTCGAGGCCGGCACCGACCGTCTCCGGTGACAGCAGAATATATTCCACCTTCACCCGTTCCGGAACCATGTGATCCTGCGGGTGGGAATCGTAATAGGCTTTCAGCTCTTCATCCGAGGGCTGATAATCACCGGCCAGCTTTTCACCGGAAACCAGCATATAGGTGGTTTCACGCTCCTGGTCACGCAAACGAATGCTTTCGTTCAGCTCATAATCTGTAGCAATGGCGGAACCTGCAATGCCGTTGCGCAGCTGTTGCTTCACCAGATCTTCCCGTATGCCCTCTTCGAAACCGCGCTGCGTCATGCCCTGGTTGCGGACTGCCGTATTGTAGGCCTGTACGTTGAACCTGCCATTGCTCTGAAAGTAGGGAATGGACTGTATGTACTGCCGTACGAAGTCATCACTGATGCGCAGATTCCAGTCATCTGCAGTTTCCGACAGCACAGCATCATTGATCATCTGTTCCATGACCTGCTTGCGCAGCATCTTGTCATTGAAAAGCTCGGGGCGGTATGCCTTGCCAAGCTGGTTCCGCAGGCGATCCCTGAATTGCCGCACTTCCTGTTCGACCTGTTGCTGAGTAATTTCTGTACCGTCGACGGTCACAGCCGCCGGGTTACTGCTTACTCCCAGGTAACTCTGTATGCCCCACAGGGCGAAGGGGATGGTGATGAATCCTACGATAAGCCAGGCAAACCAGCCTTGGGCCTTTTCTCTAATTGCCAGCAGCATGATTGTTCAATGATCCGATATATAAACTGAAAAGGATAATACCCTGAAAACAAAAACGGGGTACCAGAATGATACCCCGTTCGTGTCAAAAATGGCGGAGTGGACGGGACTCGAACCCGCGACCCCCGGCGTGACAGGCCGGTATTCTAACCAACTGAACTACCACTCCTAGTTGCTTGGTGGGTGCTGAGGGGATCGAACCCCCGACCCTCGCCTTGTAAGGGCGATGCTCTCCCAGCTGAGCTAAGCACCCGATTGAGGCGCGCTAGTTTACTGCATCCTTTAGCGCTTTACCAGCTTTAAATGCGGGAGATTTCGATGCCTTGATTTCGATGGCTTCACCGGTCTTTGGGTTGCGTCCTGTACGTGCCGCACGGTCGCGCACGAGGAAGCTGCCGAAGCCGACGATGGAAACTGTATCACCTTCCTGGAGTGCTTTCGTAATGGCTGCAATCATGCCGTCAAGTGCGTTACCTGCCTTTGACTGGGAAATCTCTGCTGCCTCTGCAATTGCTTCAATCAACTCTTTCTTGTTCATCCTGTTGTGCCCCCTAATGTAGCTATTGTGTTTGCCCTGAACCTGTTCGTTCAAGTATGAATGGAAGCTGTCATATCCTGAACGAATTGCCAGTGCAACAGCAGATATCCAGGCTCCATAAAAGCGTGCGTTTTATACCAAGCGCAGATGAAAACTGTCAAGGAAAAAGCGCCTTCCACGGTAAAATTCTTGGCCGTGGGACGATAATCGTCACATAAAATCAAAAACCTGCCGAGCGCAGATCACGACCGGCAGGTCCATACTTTGCAATGCCCCGATCAATGCGTGGTCAAACGCTTTCCTCGCGGTTTCTTCCCCGCACCAGCCTTGGCACTGGCTGCGGTAGCGGCAGCTTTGCTTTTTTCCCGCGGCGCAGGCTGTTCCAGCAGCGCGATCTCCAGCACTTCGTCGATCCACTTGACCGGCCGAATATCAAGACTGCGGGTGATATTGGCAGGCATCTCTTTCAGATCCCTTTCATTTTCCTCAGGAATGATCACTGTCTTGATGCCACCCC
>DRLF01000089.1 GCA_011051425.1 Thiolapillus brandeum
ACACTGTCAACGGCCAGGCTGACAGCGATGGTCCTTTCTCCGATGGAGATATCTATTACCACATCTCTGCCAGCTTCGACGTGGCTGAAACCTGGAGCATCGGTGGTACTTACGGCTACTACGATTTCGATACCAGCAAGAGCAAATGGGACGATGTCTACGGCGACCCGGATTACGGGCATATCCAGCTGGACGTCACCAAGAGTGCCGGCGACTGGGGTGATTTCACCATGACGGTTTCCAAGGCTGATGAAGAGTCTGGCAGCGATGACGTGAAATTCCTGGTTTCCTGGGGCAAAACTTTTTAATTCAGGGGTAACGAGATGAAACTGGTAACAGCAATTATCAAGCCGTTCAAGCTGGACGACGTGCGTGAAGCACTGTCCGAGATCGGCGTAGCGGGAATCACCGTTACAGAAGTAAAGGGTTTTGGCCGTCAGAAGGGCCATACCGAACTTTATCGTGGCGCAGAATATGTTGTGGACTTCCTGCCCAAGATCAAGCTGGAAGCTGCCGTGAGCGCGGATCAGGTGGATGCGGTCATCGAGGCCATCACCAACGCGGCGCGCACCGGCAAGATCGGTGACGGCAAGATCTTCGTCAGCGAAGTCGAACAAACCATTCGTATCCGTACCGGTGAGACCGGCACGGAAGCACTGTAAGGGGGAGTGTTCTGATGGAAAACAATATTTTTGAACTTCAGTATGCCATGGACACCTTTTACTTCCTGGTAATGGGTGCCCTGGTCATGTGGATGGCCGCTGGCTTCTCCATGCTGGAAGCGGGCCTGGTCCGTTCCAAGAACACGGTTGAGATCCTCACCAAGAACATCGCCCTGTTCGCCGTTTCCTGCATCATGTATATGGTGTCCGGTTACGCGATCATGTACGGCGGTGAGTACCTGTTGAGTGGTCTCGCCGGTGGTGAGACTCTGGTTGTCGATGCGCTCAAGAGCATGGCCGGACGTGAAGATGGCTTTGGCGGTGGTTCAGTTTACTCCACTGCTTCCGACTTCTTCTTCCAGGTGGTGTTCGTGGCGACCGCCATGTCCATTGTTTCCGGCGCCGTTGCCGAGCGCATGAAGCTGTGGGCCTTCCTGATCTTCGCCGTTGTAATGACCGGCTTCATCTATCCCATGGAAGGTTCCTGGACCTGGGGCAGCTCCTCCGTATTCGGTTTGTATACCCTTGGCGACCTGGGCTTCTCTGATTTTGCCGGTTCCGGCATCGTACACATGGCCGGCGCTGCTGCTGCCCTGGCCGGCGTGCTGCTCCTCGGCGCCCGTAAAGGCAAGTACGGCCCCAACGGCGAGATTCGTCCCATCCCCGGCGCCAACCTTCCTCTGGCGACCCTGGGTACCTTCATCCTGTGGTTTGGCTGGTTCGGATTCAACGGCGGTTCCGTGCTGAAACTGGGTGATATCGCCAGCGCCAACTCCGTGGCTATGGTCTTCGTCAACACCAACGCGGCTGCAGCCGGTGGTGTGGTAGTTGCACTGATCGTTGCCCGCATTCTGTTTGGCAAGGCTGACCTCCCCATGGCACTGAACGGCGCCCTGGCCGGTCTGGTGGTCATTACCGCCGAGCCTTCCACGCCCACCGTGCTGCAGGCCACCCTGTTCGGTGCTGCCGGTGGCGCACTGGTTGTGTTTGCTATCCTGGGTCTCGACAAGATGCGTATCGACGATCCTGTTGGCGCCATCTCCGTTCACGGCGTGTGTGGCTTCCTGGGGCTGATGCTGGTGCCCGTCACCAATGGTGACTCCAGCTTCTCCGGTCAGCTCATCGGTGCCGGCACTATCTTTGGATGGGTATTCGTTACCAGCCTGGTAGTATGGATGATCATCAAGGTCGTTATGGGTCTGCGCGTATCCGAAGAAGAAGAGTACGAAGGTGTTGACTTGGCTGAGTGCGGGATGGAAGCCTATCCCGAGTTCACCGGCGCTCAGGGCTCCGGCATCTGATAGAGGTATAACAACACTGTCTAAGCAAAGGCGCCTTCGGGCGCCTTTTTTATGTACAGGATGTACGGTATGCCGCGGGCGCAGGGATGCGCAGGAGCGGCGATGCACAGGGATGTGCTTATGCTGCGAAGGCAGGGATGCCGAGAGCAGTATCGGCTAACGCCAGGTAAAACCTGTTCAGTGAGAAATAGGGATGGCCGGAGCGGTGCATGTACAGGATGTACTGACCGAAAACTGCTCCTGCATTTTCGGCACTTCCGCCGTCCTTGGCGGTCGTATGCCGCGGGCGCAGGGCACAGGAACTGTTCCCGACAGTTCCAGCATTCCCTCCACCCCTGGAGGTCATGCGGAGAGCAGTATTGGCTAACGCCAGGTAAAACCTGTTCAGTGAGAAATAGGGATGGCCGGAGCGGCGATGTACAGAATGTACGGGAAGATTGTGCTCTTGAGCTTAAAGGGGGCGGTGTCAAATCAGGGAGGTGTTGCGTAAATTCAGCGGCCTGAAGGAGATTTGACTCCGACCCCTGAGGTAAGGTGAGGCTCGGTGGGCGGGACCGAAGTCAAATTGGGCGGTGTTGGGCAGTTAGGTGGCTTAGGAATGGTCGGATCTCGCTTCCTGCAACAGCTCTGGGGGCATTTGACTCCTACCCCTATCCACGATACGGTTAACATAACGCCAATTCGGATAAAAACCTTCATGGAGATAGAATTATGGAAATTCCTGATAAAGCGGTGGCAATCCTGGCTATGACCCTGGCCATGGGAAGCGTGTATGCGGATCTGGCTCAAGAACTGGCTGCTTGGCAGCAGGAACAGGAGCAGGCATTGTTGCAAAATGGCAGTTCCGCCCTGGAGCAAATGAGCGTGCAGCCGCGCCTGAATTTGGTGGTGCAACGGGTGAAGCCGATGAAGCCGGTACAGTTGCCGG
>DRLF01000090.1 GCA_011051425.1 Thiolapillus brandeum
GACTACGGCAACCAGCTGGACGATACCGCCCACGACTACCTGAACCGGGTGCGCAACGGTGCCCAGCGCCTGGGCATTCTGATCGACGAAATCCTGCAGCTGTCCCGCGTCAATCGCAGTGAACTGGTGCTGGAGAACGTGGACCTTGCCGAATTGGCAAGATCAGTATTCGAGGAGATCCGGGAAGGTGATACCGAACGCCAGGTGGAATTTGTCCTGGAAGATAACCTGCAGGTGCAGGGTGATGCCCGTCTGCTGAGACTCATGCTGGAAAACCTGATCGGCAACGCCTGGAAGTTCACCGCCAGGGAAGAAAAGGCCCGCATCAGCTTTGGCCGCATGAGGGAGGACCCGGAAATACTCTATATTCAGGACAATGGCGTGGGATTCAACATGAATCACGCGGGCAAACTTTTCGGCGCATTTCAGCGTCTTCATCGGCTCACAGACTTCCCGGGTACGGGCGTCGGCCTGGCCACGGTACAGCGTATCATCCACCGTCACGGTGGAAAGATATGGGCCAACGCGGAAGAAGGGGTGGGCGCCACCTTCTATTTTACCCTGTCAAAAGCAGGGCAAATTCCGATACAATGAGCAGGTACTCAAGGAGAGAAATACAATGACTCAGAAGACCCTGCTTCTTGTCGAAGACAACCCGGATGATGAAGCACTGACACTGCGCGCCCTGCACAAACACAATATCGCCAACAAGATCATTGTCGCCAGGGACGGGCAGGAAGCCCTGGATTACCTGTTTGGCAAAGGAGACTTTGCGGACCGGGATACCGCTCAGCTGCCACAGGTGATTCTGCTCGATCTCAAGCTTCCCAAAGTGGACGGACTGGAAGTCCTACAGCAATTGCGCTCCAACCCGCAGACCCGTGCAGTACCCGTCGTCATCCTGACTTCTTCCAACGAGGAACAGGATCTCATACGCAGTTATGAACTGGGCGCCAACAGCTATGTGCGCAAGCCGGTGGATTTTGAGCAGTTCATCGAGGCGGCCCGGCAGTTGGGACTCTACTGGATGGTACTCAACGAGGTCCCGTATGGGCGGGAATAAGCCACAGCCCCTGAAGGTGCTCGTCGCCGAAGATTCCGAAGACGATGCCCTGTTACTCCTGCGTGAACTCCAGCGCGGCGGCTATCAGGTTCAGATGCAGCAGGTGGATTCATCGGAAAGAATGCAGGCTGCTTTGAATGCCGAAAAATGGGACCTGATCATCACCGATCACAACATGCCCGATTTCGACTCGAAAGAAGCCCTGAAACTGGCCAAGCAACACGACCCGAATGTGCCCTTCATCGTGGTATCCGGAAGCATCGGCGAAGAGGTGGCAGTGGATGCCATGAAATCCGGCGCTCACGACTATGTGATGAAAAACAATCTCACCCGCCTGCTGCCGGCCATCGAAAGGGAACTGCGGGAATCAGAAAACCGCCGCGCCCACCAGGCTGCCGAGGCCCGGATTCGCCACATGGCATTTCATGACAGCCTTACAGGCCTGATCAACCGCACCGAGTTCGAACGCCACCTGAGCGCCATTGCGGAAACCGCACAAAGCAATGGTGAGACCCATGTACTGCTGTATATAGATCTGGACCAGTTCAAACTGGTGAACGATTCCTGTGGACACCTGGCCGGTGACGAGCTGCTCAGAAAACTCACCCGGCATCTGCAGCATGATATCCGCTCCAGCGATATTCTGGCGCGTCTCGGAGGCGATGAATTTGGCGTACTCCTGAAACACTGTCCTCTCGAATGCGCCATCAGGATCGCCAACGGACTGCTCGACAGCATCCGCAACTACCGCTTCGTATGGAATGACCGCAGCTTCCGGGTCGGCGCCAGCATCGGGCTGGTGATGGTCACCGGAAACAAGAGTACAGACACCCTGCTCAGCATGGCAGATATGGCCTGCTACGCTGCCAAAGACAGTGGCCGAAACCGGGTGCATACCTACACGGAAGAGGATGCCCAGCTCACCCAGCGTCGCGGTGAGATGCTATGGATACATTCCCTGCAGGATGCCCTCACAGACGATGGCCTGCTGCTTTACCGCCAGCGCATTCTGGGTTTGCAGGGAGAGACATCCCACTACGAACTGCTGCTGCGCATGCGGGGAAAGGATGATGAGATCATCACGCCGGACAAGTTCATCCCTGCCGCGGAACGCTACAATCTCATGCCCGAAGTCGACCGGTGGGTGATTAGACATGCCCTGGAAAAGCTGGGAAAACTCCATGCAACCCAACCCAGGTCAGCTGCACACGATACTGTCTTCATCAATCTATCCGGCAATTCCCTGAGCGACGACAGTCTGGCATCCTATATCCATGACCAGCTGCAGAAACACAGCATTCCGCCCGGGCGTGTGGGCTTCGAAATAACAGAGACCGCAGCCATAGCGGATATTGGCTGTGCCACAACCCTGATCAGAGCCCTGAGAAATTTTAGCTGCAAGGTCGCTCTCGACGATTTTGGTACCGGTATGAGTTCATTTTCTTATCTGAAGTACCTGGAAGTGGACTACATCAAGATCGATGGCAGTTTCGTGCGCCCCATGCTCGAAGAACCCATGGACAGCGCTATCGTGGAAGCCATCAACACCATTGGACATGTTGCAGGCATACAAACCATCGCCGAGTTTGTCGAAAACGAAGCCATCCTGCAAAGGCTCACCGGAATGGGCGTCGATTTTGCTCAGGGCTGGGCCATCGAACACCCGCAGCCATTCGTCATCACATATTAACCTGGCATTCTCAAAACAGCGTTGCCGCCTGGCTGCGCACATCCTCCAGCACCACTTCGAACTCGGCCAGCTGAATTTCGCTGAGATCGAGAACATCTGCCTCCGGCAGCGTCGGCAGCGCCAGCTGCTCATCTGCATTGCGGCCAATTCCCACTTTGGCACAACCACCATCCACAAGACGTACGATGGCCTGAAGGGCATCCGGCTCCCCCATAGTCGACTGGTGATGGTTTCGTGCCACATCGGCATAAATGCCGGGCAGTTCCCAGCTGGTCATGAGTCTGTGCCCCAGCTCCGGATGCAGTGCCTCCAGCGCCTCGTTGATGAGTGCATCCGTCAGGGGCGGTGTATCGGCATCACTGGCATGGGCATCCAGAATCTTGAGCAGCACCAGTTCCCCCACATCATGGAGCAGACCCGCGAGGAAAGCTTCCTCGGCACGGTCCCGCAACCCTGCTTCTCTTGCCAGCCAGCGGGCACCCAGGGCAGAGACATAGGCGTGTTCCCAAAGATCAGGCATACGGTCCTTGAGCGTCTTCAGTTGCGCATCATGCGCGGCAGCCTGGGCACTCATCAAGGCGATGTTGGCCACCTGTTCCAGCCCCAGCCGTATGACGGCCTGCTGGATGGTGCTCACTTCCTTCAGGCCGCCGTAGAATGATGAATTTGCCACCTTGAGAATCTGTGCGGCCAGGGCGGGGTCTGTCATGATGGCCACGATAATCTGGTTCAGCTGCACATCATCCTCGTTCTTCATGCGCTGCAGATCCAGTGCAACCTGGTTGAATACCGGCAGCTCCAGTTCACCGGACTGCATCTGTTCCTCAACCATATCTTTCAGTGACTTGCTCATTGATTTTGCTCCGTTCATTCTCAAATAACTTTCATGAGTCCGTTGGTCACACCCCTGGTGATGGAAAAACCCGTATCCGTAGGTCGGACTTCAGTCCGACATTTCTCCGTTTTGGCAGCTTTTGTCGGGCTGAAGCCCGACCTACGGTCATGGCGCGATGCTGCGTCATCCCGAATACCACAAAATCTATAGCTTAGGCGTATTTCCACGCTAACCCCGCGGGGGAATA